>NZ_JBJDRJ010000009.1:0-133002 GCF_044987415.1 Microbacterium sp. ZW T5_45
CGTCCTGGGGGCGCGAGGAGTCGATGTCGCGCTGCGCGAGCTGCAGCGCCTCGGAAGCGAGGTGCGCGACGCGTCGGGCGCCCGCAAGGGCCTGCTCGCGTGTCTCTTCGGCAGGGAGGAGTTCGCCCAGGTCGGCCCGGAGCCGCTCCGCCTCCGCCAGCCGGGTACGCGCGTCCGCGCCGATCCAGCCGCGGTGCCCCGAGATCAGGCCGCGAGCCACGCCGATCTGCCGGTCGGCGTCGTCGATCGCATGCTGGACGTGCGCGAGGCTGGGGAGCGGATTCTCCGCACGATGGCGTGCCTTCGCGATCGCGTCGTCGAGTGCGGTGTTCGCTGCCCGCAGCTGAGAGAGCTCCGCGAACGGGTCGCCGGGGGTGCCGGCGGGGGACAGGGCGTCGAGGGCGTTCTGCAGCGCCACCACGGCATCCGTCACCAGCGGTACCTGCGGTGCGGTACGGGCCGCGATGAGGTCGCCGCGGGAGTCCGCGACCACCTCGGCCAGTGTCGACTCGGCGCGCAGCGCCTCGATCTCGAAGTCCTCGACGGCGTCCAGCAGTGCGGACGCACGTCGGGTCGCCTCGGTCGCGGTCTCGAGGGCGAGGTTCGCCTCCTCGTTCTGCTTCGCCGCGCGGCGGCGCTCCGAGACGGAGGCGCCGTGCGTCGCGAACGCGATCAGCTGCTCCGCCTCGGCCGCGCTGGCGGTGATCTGGTGCATGGCCGAATCGGAGTAGCGGGCTGAGAGGCGCTCCACGGTGTCGTTGGTCTGCGGGATGCGCTCGCTGAGGGCGGCAGCATCCGCTCGCACCTGAGCGATGATCTCGGGCGCGCGACGTACCTTCGAGATCGACGCGGCGAGGTCGGAGGTCTTGTCGTCGAGGAGGTCCTCGGCCCAGTCGCAGAGCTGAACGATGCGCGCATTGCGCGTGCGCAGCTCCTCAGGGGTGTCCGGGATCTCGTCGTGGTTGAGCTGGTGCAGCTGGAACGCCTCGCGCATGTGCGTCCGCACGGCTCCCAGCGCCTTGCGGAGGTCGGCGGTGAGCGACTCGCCCAGTTCGGCCTCCGCGAAGACCAGTTCGTCCGCCGTGGTGCGGATGCGCTCATCCGTCGTCACGATCGCCTGCTCCGCACGACGTGCCAGGTCAGCATCCTGTGCAGCGAGCTCTTCTTGTTCGCGCTTGCGTCTGCCCCAAATTCCAGCCATGCCCCGATCCTAGTTAGAGCGAGAGATGAGCAGGCTGTGCATCCGCCCCGCGGAATGCCGGTTCGCTCACAGCGTGCTCATGCGATCGCCGTCCGACGCGTGAGCTCCGGAGCACGGGGCGCGACCAGCCAGCTCACCACGGCGATCGCGAGCGGAAGTGCGACCGTGAGCGTCAGCAGGAGCATCCAGGGCACGTCGGTGAGATCCCACATGCCGGCGGACTGGATTGCGAACCCGATCGGCGGCAGCACTCCGGCCGCCGTCCCAGCGAGTGTCCCGAACCCGGCGATCAGCAGGCCCTGCCAGAAGCCGATCCGGCGACGCAGCCCCGTCGTGCCGCCCACGGCGGCGAGCGTCGCGTCATCGGGCCGTCGCTCGAAGCGCGCGAGACCGAGGGCGACGGCGCTGGCGCCGAGTACGAGGATCGACACTGCCGCGAGGAGTGGCACGAGCCATCCGACATTCGACGGCGGGCCGTCCTCGAAGTACGGAGCGACGATCCAGGTCGAGGTGCTCAGCGTCTCCGAGAGAGCCTGCGTCCGATCCCGCTCCGACACGGGCACGGTGGTGTCGAAGGCCGCGATCACGAGGTAGGGCCGCACGTTCAGGCCGTATGACGCCGCGGTCTCCGGTGAGACGGCCACCAGCACCGGCTGCAGGGGCAGATCCACCTGCACCGCATCGACCCGCTCCGACCACTGCGGATCGGCGCGGTCGACCATGTCGGGGGACGGCGCCCAGATGTTGTCGGGCATCCGGCCCTCGTAGGCATCACGGGCAGACCAGGCGCCGATCTCGATCGTGCCGTTCTCCACGTATCGCGGATCCGTGACGAGGGGCGCCCCGTTCCGGTACTGCTCGAGCTGCGCCGGGGTGAGCTCCGCGCCGATCGCCGTCTCGAGCTCGTCCGCCGGGATCACCGAGATCGGATTCGTCGGATTCCTCCCGCCCCAGGTGTAGCTCTCCGGTCCGGCGGGGTCGAGCAGATGGCGATCGGGGAGCACTGCGATCACCTGGGTCCTCTCCGGGGGGATGACGGACGCATTCGGGTACGACCACACATCCGCCTGCTGGGAGAGCACCGCAGCGCTCGCAGCACCGGACGCCGTGGCGAGCTCGAGTCCGGCCTCAGCTGCGTCCGTCGACGCCTGAGCGTCGAGGGCCTCGTCCCCTGCCGGATAGAGCGATACGGCCATCGATCCCTCTGGGGCCTGATACCCCCAGTCGCGCGCCGTCGCTCCGGTCTGCATGGCCCCCTGCCCTATCGCGAACACCGCGACGAACACGGTCGCGGCGATCGCGGCGAACGCCGGAACTGTGCGCGACGAGTTCGCGGCGGCGTCGCGCGCGGCCAGACGCGACGACAGGCCGAGCGGGGAGAGCAGACGGGAGGTCAGCCAGAGCAGCCATCGCCCGGAGAGGAGGATGCCGATCTGGACCACGATCGGGCCGATCACGATCCCGAGCGGCGGGATCACCCGCATCGGCGAATCCGGGTCCAGCACGACTGCGCGGGAGGCGATGATCACGAGGGCTGAGCCGATCGTGATCCCGACGCCGACCAGCATGAGCACCGAGCCCCAGATCGGACGCGAGGCGCGCGGCCGCTGCGGGCGTCGGGCGCCGCGCAGCGCTGCGATCGTGTCGGACCGTGCGACCGTGTGAGCCGGCACCGCGGCCGAGAGCGTGCCGACGAGCACGGCGAACACGAGCACGCCCGCGAGGACCGCCCACGGCACGTGGAAGCCCCAGAACTGGGTGGCGGAGCCGTTCGTCGTGAGCGACATCGTGAGGGCTGCGGCACCGATGCCGACCGCGATTCCGCTCACACCGCCGATGAGGCCCAGGAACGTGCCCTGCAGCACGATGACCCGGCGAAGGTCACTCGGGGTCGCGCCGACGCTGGCGGCCACGGCGAGGGAACGCTGCTGACGACGCGCCGCGACGGCGAACGCCGCCCCGGCGAGCATCACCACGACATATGCGGAGAAGAGCCCTCCTGCCAGCAGCATCATCACGATCGGCCAGAGCGAATTCGACAACGGCGTGAACGAGCCCTGGGGCGTGTCGGGGTCGAGGGTCGGGGGATCGAGGACCACGTCGCGCGAGAACGCGACCACACCTGAGGCGTTCAGCTCCTCCACCTCCGACCAGCTGAGGGAGGTGCCCGGGAGATACCAGCGCGCGTTGCCACCTGGCAGCCCCGCCGCCTCCGACACGAACAGCGCCGGCACGGTGGCGTCGAGCTCGGCGGCACGGAGGGTGCCGGTCACGGTGAAAGACCGTGCGGGGTCATCGAGTGCGACCTCGTCGCCGATCGCGATCTGCAGGCGATCGAGAGTCGCCGGGGTCACGAGGATCTCCTCGTCCGTCGCCGGGACACGGCCGTCGACGAGGTCGTATCTTCCGGCGAAGCGCGGATCCCAGGTCTCGCCGCTCGTCGTGCGCATCGCCGTCACGCCGTCCGGCGTCGTCACGCGGACGCTCGACTCGGTCGTGCGCAGCGTCTCGGCGCCCGCGGGGAGCAGCGTGATCGGGTCGTCGATCGGCTCCCGGTCCGGAATCTGGCCGTCGCCGGGATAGCCGGTCCAGGTCGGCTCGGTCGGCGATTGCCAGAACCCCGCGTCCGGAATCCCGGCCACGGCGATCCATGCCTGGGTGCGTCCCAACTCGACCCTCGCCCGTTCCTCGGGCGTCGCCACGCTGCTGAGGCCGATCACGGCGTAGGCGCTCATGGCCGCGATCGGCAGCATCACGAGCACCGAGACGAGCAGGCTGGACAGCCTCGTCCTCGCCACCTGTCGGCGTGCGAGGCGCGCGGCGACCGTCCACCTGGCGCGCCGGGCGCCGGACGACGGACGGGGATCGGGCCTTCTCGTTCCCTCGGAGATCGGGCGTCGATCGAGTGTCGAGGTCATCGGCCGGCTCCGCGCAGCAGGGAGTCGGCGCCGTCGCGAGCGGTCTCATCGACGATCCTGCCGTCGCGGAGGAACAGGATGCGATCGGCGAATGCAGCGTGCCGCGGCTCGTGCGTCACGAGGATCCCCGCAGCACCCGCGTCCACCCGGCTCCGCAGCATCCGCAGCACGAGCTCGCCCGTGGCCGAATCGAGCGCCCCCGTCGGCTCGTCGGCGAGGATCAGTCTGCGGCCGCCGACCACGGCGCGCGCGATGGCGACGCGCTGCTGCTGGCCGCCGGAGAGGTCGTCGGGATAGGCATCGAGCTTGTCGGCGAGGCTGACCGAGGCCAGCGCGTCCTTTCCCGCCCTGCGCGCGACGCGGGAGCGGAACCCGTCGAGCTCCAGAGGCAGAGTCACGTTCTCGAGCGCCGTGAGGGTCGGGATGAGATTGAAGTCCTGGAACACGAAGCCCAGGGAACGTCGGCGCAGACGCGCGAGTTGCGAGGGCGACTGCTCGCTCAGGTACTCGCCCTCGATGATCACCTCGCCCGTCGTGGGGGTCGCGAGTCCGCCCGCGATTGAGAGCAGCGTCGACTTGCCGGATCCGGATGCGCCCATGACCGCGACCAGCTCGCCGCGCGAGACCTCGAGGTCGACGCCGGACAGTGCCGACACAGCCGTGCCGCCCTGCCCGTACTGCTGGGTGACGCCGACGAGGCGCACGACGGTGTCGGTCATCGTGTGCCCTCCGCGGCTGCAGCATCCGCCTTCGACGGTCGTCCTCGTCGGGGCCGGTCGGTCGTCAGTTCCAGCCCCATCGCGGGGTGGGGGTGCAATCGCAGTCGCTGTTCGGTGTGATCGAGCCAGCGGACCTCGGCCTCGGCGGCGAAGATCATCGAGTCCACCACCAGAGCCCAGGCGAGCTCCTCCGGTCCCTCCGGATCGCCTCCGGCGTACTTCGCCCGCTGCAGCGTCTGCAGCTGCGTCAGCGAGGCGGTCCGCTGCGTCTGGATGACCGAGGTGACATCGACGCCCGGGAGCGTGGCGGCGACCGCGAGCTTGATGGCGAGCTCGTCCCTGGTCGCCTGCGCCCGGATCACGGGGGAGGAGAGCCACGTCGCGACCTCGGCGGAGCCCGCATCCGTGATGCGCCAGTAGACGTGGCCCTGATCGTCGGCCTCGCCCCGATCGACGAGTCCGTCGCGCTCCAGGCGCTCCAGCGTGTTGTAGATCTGTCCGACGTTGAGCGGCCACGTGGAGCCGGTGCGGCGGTCGAACTCCTGCCGCAGCTGATAGCCGTAGCAGGGCCCCTGATCGAGGATGGCGAGCAGACTCTGACGAACCGACATGACGACCTCCTGAAGTCATTGCCGAGTATATGCATACCCGGAAATTATCGGAAGAGCCGGGTGGAGGCGTTACGCAGGTCACGGCCCGGTAACATGAGCACGTATGCCCATCGTCCGCTGTCGCGGAGAGAGGGCGTTTCACCCACCGACAGGGAGATGACATCTGTGGCCAATCCTCTTGAGAAGCTGCTGCGCGCGGGCGAAGGGCGGGTCATCCGCCGCCTGAACCAGGTAGTCAAGGCCGTCAACGCGCTCGAAGAGGACATCTCGAAGCTCACCGACGACGAACTGCGCAACGAGACCGCGGAGCTCCGCGAGCGCTTCGCGAACGGTGAGAGCCTCGACAAGCTCATGCCCGAGGCCTTCGCCGCCGTGCGGGAGGCCGCGAAGCGCACACTCGGCATGCGGGCGTACGACGTCCAGATCATGGGCGGTGCGGCCCTCCATCTCGGCAACATCGCCGAGATGAAGACCGGTGAGGGAAAGACGCTCGTCGCGACATTCCCGGCGTACCTGAACGCCATCGCCGGGGAGGGCGTCCACGTCATCACCGTCAACGACTTCCTCGCCTCGTACCAGGCGGAGCTCATGGGCCGCGTCTACCGCGCGCTCGGCATGACGACCGGCATCATCGTCTCGGGGCAGACCCCGGCCGTGCGCCGTGAGCAGTACGCCGCCGACATCACCTACGGAACGAACAACGAGTTCGGATTCGACTACCTGCGCGACAACATGGCATGGCGCAAGGAGGACCTCGTCCAGCGCGGTCACTTCTTCGTGATCGTCGACGAGGTCGACTCGATCCTCATCGACGAAGCGCGCACGCCGCTCATCATCTCCGGCCCGTCGTCCGGCGAGGCCAACCGCTGGTTCGCGGAGTTCGCGAAGATCGCGCGCACGCTCGTGGAGGGCGAGGACTACGAGGTCGACGAGAAGAAGCGCACGGTCGGCGTCCTCGAGCCGGGTATCGAGAAGGTCGAGGACTACCTCGGCATCGACAACCTGTACGAGTCGGCCAACACCCCGCTCATCTCGTTCCTGAACAACTCGATCAAGGCTCTGTCGCTGTTCAAGAAGGACACCGACTACGTCGTCATGAACGGCGAGGTGATGATCGTCGATGAGCACACCGGGCGGATCCTCGTCGGACGTCGCTACAACGAGGGCATCCATCAGGCCATCGAGGCGAAGGAGGGCGTGGCCGTCAAGGCCGAGAACCAGACCCTCGCCACCGTCACCCTGCAGAACTACTTCCGCCTGTACGACAAACTCGCCGGCATGACGGGTACCGCCGAGACCGAGGCGGCCGAGTTCATGTCGACCTACAAGCTCGGCGTGATCCCGATCCCCACGAACAGGCCCATGATCCGCAAGGACCAGCCGGACCTCGTCTACAAGAACGAGACCGCCAAGTTCGCCCAGGTCGTCGAGGACATCGCCGAGCGGCATGCATCCGGCCAGCCCGTACTCGTCGGAACGGTCAGCGTCGAGAAGAGCGAGTACCTCTCGCGTCTGCTGGCCAAGAAGGGCGTCAAGCACGAGGTCCTCAACGCGAAGAACCACGCTCGCGAGGCCGAGATCGTGGCCCGCGCCGGACGCCTCGGCGCCGTCACCGTCGCGACGAACATGGCCGGTCGTGGAACCGACATCATGCTCGGCGGAAACGCCGAGTTCCTCGCGGTGCAGGAGCTGAAGGCCAAGGGTCTCGACCCTGTCGAGACGCCCGAAGAGTACGAGGCGGCGTGGGACGAGGTCTTCGAGTCCATGAAGGCCACCGTCGCCGAGGAGGGCGCGAAGGTCGCCGAGGCCGGTGGACTGTACGTGCTTGGCACCGAGCGACACGAGTCGCGGCGTATCGACAACCAGCTGCGCGGACGTTCGGGTCGTCAGGGCGACCCCGGCGAGAGCCGGTTCTACCTCAGCCTCACCGATGACCTCATGCGCCTGTTCCAGTCCGGTGCGGCCGAGGCGATCCTTAACCGAACGAACTTCCCCGACGATGTGCCGATCGAGTCCGGCCTGGTGTCTCGCGCGATCCGCAGCGCGCAGTCGCAGGTCGAGGCGCGGAACGCCGAGATGCGCAAGAACGTCCTGAAGTACGACGACGTCCTGAACCGTCAGCGCGAGGCGATCTACGCGGACCGCCGGCACATCCTGCAGGGCGACGACATCGCCGATCGTGTGCAGCACTTCATCGAGGACGCCATCACCGGCGTCGTGCGCGATCACACCGGCGAGGGGCACAACGAGAGCTGGGACTTCGACGCGCTCTGGACCGAGCTGAAGACCCTGTATCCCGTGAGCGTGACGATCGACGAGGTCGTCGCCGAGGCCGCCGGTCGCAAGGGCGGCATCACCGCCGACGGACTCGTGCGCGAGCTGCTGTCCGACGCGACGATCGCTTACGAGAAGCGCGAAGAGTCCCTCGGCGAGGCGGCGACCCGCGAACTCGAGCGTCGAGTGGTGCTGCAGGTGCTCGACCGCCGCTGGCGCGATCACCTCTACGAGATGGACTATCTCAAGGACGGTATCGGCCTGCGTGCGATGGCGCAGCGCGACCCCCTCATCGAGTATCAGCGCGAGGGCTACTCGATGTTCCAGTCGATGATGGGGCAGATCAAGGAGGAGTCGGTCGGCTACCTCTACAACCTCGAGGTCGAGGTCCGCCGGGCCGGCGACGACCAGGTCGCTCAGGTCGAGGCGAAGGGCCTCGCCGACGGTGCGAACGATCAGCGACTCGAGTACTCCGCCGCGAACGACGCGGGTGAGGTCGAAGTGCGCAACGATCGCGGACAGGTCCAGCAGGCGGCCACCGACCGTGTGCGCAAGGCCGCGGCCGCTCGCACGGCATCGGACCAGCCGGAGGCGGAGGCGCCGCGCGGAGCGTTCGGGCAGAAGACGGATGCTGCGGCACCGGCGGCCGGAAACCGCGAGCAGCGACGAGCTCAGGGCAAGAAGAAGAAGTGACCCGTGGGAAGGGGGCAGGTCCGAACGGGCCTGCCCCCTTCTCGTGCGTCCGGACGGTGCTCGAGCGGCGCTAGGCTTGGGCGATGACACCAACGCGCCACTTCGACCAGTCGTCGAAGCTCAAGAACGTCCTGTACGAGATCCGCGGAAACGCCCTCGTCGAGGCGGCGCGGCTTGAGGCGGAGGGGCACCGGATCCTCAAGCTGAACACCGGCAATCCGGCCATCTTCGGCTTCGAGGCGCCGCACCAGATCGTCCGGGACATGCTCGCCGCGCTCCCGACGGCGCACGGCTACAGCGACAGCAAGGGCATCGTGTCGGCTCGCCGCGCGGTGGTCAGCCGGTACGAGGAGATCGAGGACTTCCCGCGCTTCGACCCCGATGACGTCTATCTCGGCAACGGCGTCTCCGAACTCATCACGATGACGATGCAGGCGCTCCTCGACGAGGGGGACGAGGTGCTGCTCCCCGCGCCCGATTATCCGCTGTGGACGGCGATGACGAGCCTGTCCGGTGGCACCCCGGTGCACTATCTCTGCGATGAGGAGAACGGCTGGCAGCCCGACCTCGAGGACATCCGGTCGAAGGTCACCCCGAAGACCAAGGCGATCGTCATCATCAATCCCAACAACCCCACGGGCGCGGTCTACTCCCGAGAGGTGCTCGAGGGAATGGTGCAGATCGCCCGGGAGAACGAGCTCCTGCTCCTGTCGGATGAGATCTACGACCGCATCCTGTTCGACGATGCGCAGCACATCCCGACGGCGACGCTGGCCCCCGATCTGCTCTGCCTCACCTTCAACGGTCTATCGAAGACGTACCGCGTCGCCGGATACCGGTCGGGTTGGCTCGTGATCACCGGACCCAAGTCGCACGCCAAGGGATTCCTCGAGGGCATCACCCTGCTGGCCTCGACCCGCCTCTGCCCGAACGTGCCGTCGCAGCACGCCGTGCAGGCGGCGCTCTCGGGTGTGCAGTCGATCGATGCACTCATCGCGCCGACCGGTCGGCTCCACGAGCAGCGCGATGTGGCGTGGGAGGGCCTTGAGGCGATCCCCGGGGTGTCCTGCGTCAAGCCGCAGGGAGCGCTGTATGCCTTCCCGCGTCTGGACCCGAACGTGCACGAGATCCACGACGATGCCAAGCTCATCTACGATCTGTTGGTCTCGGAGCACATCCTGATGGTGCAGGGCACCGGGTTCAACTGGCCGACCCCGGATCACCTGCGCGTCGTCACGCTCCCCGAGCCGCGCGTGCTGGCCGAAGCCGTCGAGAGGCTCGGGAACTTCCTGTCGAGTTACCGGCAGTAGCGTCTGCGGACAGGGTCGCGGCGAGCCGTCGGATCGCCGCGACCAGTGGCGAGCGCGGAGCGACGTCTCCGATGGGGCGGGCGTGCAGCAGCGCGGCGTCTGTCGCTCGCTGGTCGTAGGGCAGGAACGTCACATCGTCGATCCCGGCGAACCGCGCCAGCGTGCGTCCGACCTGGCCCTTGGCATCGATACCGAGCGGACCGGGACGGATCTGGTTCGCCACGACCGTGATGGGGGTCTCCCCGGCGAGACCGCGCAACTCGGCGTACTCGCGGAGGAATCGGCTGATACCGAGGGGATCGGCCGCGGTGATCGCGATGACCGCGTCGGCCTCGGCGATGGCACCCGTCGTCGCGCCGTGGCGCCGAGGGCCGACCATGTCGTAGGTCGCCTCCTCATCGGCGTCGAAGGGCGCCGCGACATCGACGATGGTGTCCTCGGCCCAGGACCGGCACGAGACCAGAGTCGATCGCAGGCGCGACTCGGAGATCTCGGGCCACCTGCTCGGTCGATTGATGCCTCCGAGCACGTCGACGTCGCCCGCGCTCGTGGAGACCGCGGTCGCGAGCCGGCTGAGTTCCTCCCGGTCGAGCGCCCCGAGTTCCGCGCGCCGACACGCGGACGCGACTCCCGGTGCGTCGTCTTCGAGCCCGAGCAGCAGAGCGAGCGACGGCGCCACGGTGTCGGCGTCGACGAGGGCCGTCTGTCGACCTGATCGAGCCAGCTCGACGGCGAGCTGGATGGCCACGGTCGATCGCCCGGGGGACCCGGACGCGCCCCACACGGCGATGATCCGCGAGGGCGCGCTCTGCGCGCGGGCGACGGGCGATGGTGAGTCGAGCGCGAGTGCGGCGACGACCTCCCAGCCCGCCGCCTCGGAGGGGATCGCGGCCGGGAGACCGTACTTCGCGAGAAGCCTCTCATCGGATGTCCCGAACGGGATCACGCGGGTTCCCGCGCGATCGCAGGCGGCGAGCAACGCCGGTGTGAGGATCCGGCGCGTGGCCGTGATGATCACGGCATCCGTTCCCGCAGGGAGGGGGAGCACATCGTTCGGCGCGACGACCGCGCTGATGTGGACGTCCTCGAGCGCGAGTTCGGCGGCGAGCCGTGCAGCGTGCGGCTCGGGGATCGCGAGTACGACCGAGGTCATGGCGCGACCCCGACCGGAACCACGGAGATCGCTGCGCCACCCGTCATGGCGGCGAGCACGTCGGCGACGTCGGCGCGATCGATCACGACCTCGACGGTGGCCCCGGCGGATGCCAGCACGCCCTCTGGTGCGACCACGTCGGCGACGACCGCATCGGCCACGAGGATCCGAGGAGCATCGAGGGTGCGCCCGTCGGCGAGCAGCGGCGCCTGCCACAGCTCGATACGGGTCCCCGCCGAGACGTCCTCCGGAATGCCCGTTGTGCTCTCGATGACGACGGTCGTTGTGCCTCCCTTGCGTGCGTCGATCATAGCGGAGGCCGGCACGAGCTCATCAGCGGCCAGCGTCCTCCCGGCGATCTGGTCGGCTTCGAGGTCCTGCGGTGCGAGGTAGTCGTCCTCGAGCACACCCAGACCGACCTCGACGACGCGGAAGTCCTCGGAGACGAGCGGCTCGCCCTGCACGATCGTGCGAGTCGCCTGCAGCACGGGGGTGGTCCGCTCCGCCGAGGAGATCACGAGCCACACGCCGGTGATCGACACCGCGACGAGCCCGATTCCGATCATGAACCGCACATCGCCCCAGAAGGCGTGTCGCGGGCGTGAGGTCGATGTCATCGCCCCATGGTCACAGAGATGCTCCGATCGCCGTCGGAGTTATCCACAGCGCGGTGCGGGGTGGAGGGATCGGGGTGCTCCCATGGACAATGGATGCATGACCGATATCCCGCATGCGGCACCGCGCTTCCTGGCGCCGGCGCAGGTGGCGGAACTCCTCCGCATCGAGGTCGACGAGGTCGTCGCTCTCGTGCACGAGGGCAGACTCCGCGGCTCGCAGCTCGGCTCGCCCGCGCGTTGGCGCATCGAGGAGGAGAGCCTGAACGAGTACCTCGAGGAGCAGACGGAAGAAGCACGTCGCATGGCGCTGTGGCGCCAGTCGAACGCGGCGAGCTTCCCCGAGGTGTGGGGGCGCTCCGCTCCTCAGAGCGGCTGATCCGCTCCTCAGAGCGGCTGATCCGCTCCTGCTGCCGTTCGCACACACGCGATCGCCTCGAAAGGGATGATGCGGAAGCCCTGCACCGCGGAGGCGAGCCGCGCCGACCCTGCGTCGTGCAACGCGAGATCGAGATGATCGGCACCCGCGCGGTCGATGGTGCCGTGCAGGTCCTCGCCCTCCACGGTCTGCACCCGCACGGGAAGACGGCGGCGGGCGAGATCCCGGAGGAGGAAGCCGAGGGTCATCCGCTCCCGCAAGTTCGGCTGCTGCTCGGCCTGCTCCTCCAGGCTCGACAGCAGGAGCCCATGATCGATGCCGAGACCGCGCAGCGCGGACAGCGGGATGACGAGCATCGAGCGCGCGGCGCGGGTTCCTTCCGCAGGGGAGGACGCCGCGCCGATCCAGTCCGCACCGAGCGCGGCGAGACGGACCGGTTCGCGACGACCCCTGATCAGATCGACCGTGACGAGCGCCTCCGCTCCGCAGAGGAGTCGCAGGCGGCTGCGCAGGTCGAGACGCGAGATGCGCAGCCGTTCGGACTCGGCGGCGAGCGCGGCCCGCTCGGCCTCCCACTCGGACGCGAGCTGCCCTTCCAGGTCGTCGAAGAGTCGTTCCCACTGCACCCGACCGAGAGTAGGCCACCGCGGACGACCCATGTACGAGTTATCCACATAGCTCTCGCAGGCGGGGCTCGGCAGGCGAGCCGCGTGCTCTACTGGCCGCAGCCTTCCCCGAGGAGAGTGCAACGATGTCGCTTCATGAGTACTTCGCGCCGCAGCCCACCCCGCGATCGGAGCTTCCCGATCCGGTGCCGTTGCTGCGCAGCCTCACTCAGGGAGCCCTCGAAGTGCTCGCCGGCGTCAGAGAGGTCGACCAGCTCGCTCGGTGGTTCAACGAAGACGCCTTCCGGAGCCTTGTGGCTCGGGCGAACTTGTCGGCGAGGGCGCGCAGCGCGAGGGGGGTGTCGCCTGCGCGTCCGACCTTCGAGATCAGATCGATCCGTGCCTCCGAGCCCCAGGAGGGAGTCGTCGAGGCCGTGATCGTCGTCGCCGGGCCGGGTCGCACCAGGGCTGTGGCGATCAGGCTCGAGGGCATGGACCACCGTTGGCGCGCGACGTCGCTCGCCGTGCTCTGACCAGGGCGATCGGAGGCAGGCGGGCCTGGTGCCCTGGGCAGGGCGATCAGGTGGCCGCACTAGGCTTGAGGGGTGTCAACCCTCAGTGATCTCGCCCACGCCCAGGGAATCCTCGCCGACGGCGATGTCGAATGGCTGCATCGCCTCGCCGGCGATGGTCAGCTCCTCGCCGACCTCTCGTCCGCCGACATCGTCGTGTGGATCCAGACCGAGGATGGATCGTTCATCGCGGTCGCGCATGCGCGGCCGAGCGGTGCGGCGACGCTGTTCTACCGCGACATCGTCGGTGAGCGGGTGCGTCCGCAGTGGCGTACTCAGGTGCAGGGCGCCTTCGAGTCGGGGGAGATCGTCGACTCCTCGTCGCCGGACTGGTTCGAGGAGACGCCGACCCGTGTGCGTGCTGTCCCGATCGTGATCGATCGCCGCGGACAGGACAAAGCGGCCCCCGTCATCGGGGTCGTCACACGGCACACGAATCTGGGCGAGGCGCGAACGCCCTCTCGCCAGCAGATCACCTTCGACGACTGCGCCAACGACCTGTTCCGCATGATCGCTGACGGCAGCTTCCCCGACCTCGCCGCGCCCACATCGCCCCGACGCGGTGCGCCGAGAGCATCCGACGGTCTCATCCGCATCGACGTCGACGGCATCACCACCTTCGCGAGCCCGAACGCGCTGTCCGCCTTCAACCGCATGGGTTTCGACGATGAGCTCGAAGGCGAATCGCTCGCCGAGGTCACCACGCGCCTGGTGCCACCGTCTCGTCAGGTCGACGAGTCCCTGCCCGTCGTGGTGACGGGTCGTGCACCGTGGCGTACCGATATCGAGGCCAGGGGAGTCACGGTCTCGCTCCGAGCCATTCCGCTCAAGGACCACGGCACCCGGATCGGTGCGATCGTGCTCTGCCGCGACGTGTCCGAACTGCGGCATCAGGAGCAGGAGCTGATCACCAAGGACGCGACGATCCGCGAGATCCATCACCGTGTCAAGAACAACCTGCAGACCGTCGCCTCACTGCTGCGCATCCAGGCCCGTCGCACGCATTCCGACGAGGCGCGGGATGCTCTCACCCAGGCGATGCGCCGCGTCGACTCCATCGCGGTCGTGCATGACACGCTCGCCCAGGGGCTGACCCAGAAGGTCGACTTCGACGAGGTCTTCCACCGTGTGCTCAAGCTTGTCGCCGAGGTCGCCTCGGCGCCGAACACCCGGGCGCGCACGCAGTCGACAGGACGCTTCGGCGTTCTGCCGAGCGAGTACGCGACACCGCTCGCGCTCGCTCTGACCGAGGTCGTCACGAACGCCGTGGAGCACGGCCTCGCCGGCCAGGAGGGTGTCGTGACGATCGATGCCGGTCGCACCGAGGAGAACCTGCGGGTCACGGTGCGCGACACCGGCAGCGGACTCCCCGAGGGGCGCATCGGTCAGGGGCTGGGTACGCAGATCATCCGCACCCTCATCCAGGGCGAGCTCGGCGGCACCATCGAGTGGCGGGGCAGCGAGGGCGAGGGCACCGAGGTCGTCATCGACATCCCTCTGCGCTGGCTGCACAAATGAGCCCACCGCGTTCATGAGAGAGGGGCCCGGGATCGATGATCTCGGGCCCCTCTCTCATGAACGATCAGGAAGCGCGACGGGCGCGGGCGGCGCGACGCTTGAGAGCACGGCGCTCGTCCTCGGAGAGGCCGCCCCACACGCCCGAGTCCTGGCTGGACTCGAGGGCGTACTGCAGGCAGATCTCAGTGACGGTGCAGGTGGCGCAGACGCTCTTCGCCTTCTCGATCTGATCGACCGCCGGTCCGGTGTTCCCGACGGGGAAGAACAGCTCGGGGTCGACAGTCAGGCAGGCGGCTTTGTCGCGCCAGTCCATGGGGGCTCCTCAGGTGTGGATTTCATGAGATGTCAGAGCGACGTCTCGGATTCGGCGGCCGTTCGGGGTTCGGCTACCCTGTTACATATCGAGCCGAAGCCCGACCTTGTGATGCGGGCGCTGACGCCCGCCCCACGCCGCTGTGGGAGCACATGACGTTGTCTATTCTGTTACATGCAAGTTACGAAATCAAGGGTTTTGACCCCTCTCATTCGATTCTCAGGAGACAACGTGCGTTCACCCGGCCTCGCTCTCGCAGCTTCCGCGGTCCTCGGGATCGAAGGGGCCGCACTGGTCGTGTTCGCACTCATCGAGGTGTTCGGCCTGAGCGCGGGCGACGCGTCGTCGCTGCCGACGGCGATCGCGTTGATCGTCCTCACGCTGATCGGTGCGGCTGCTCTCGTGGCCTTCGCGATCGGCACGCGCGCCGGGCGCTCCTGGGCGCGCTCGGGGGGAGTGGTGTTCCAGGTTCTCGCCGTCGCGATCGCGCTCGCCTCATTGGGCGTGCAGCCCGTCGTCTGGGCGTTCGTCGTCGGAGTGGGGGTCCCCGGCCTTCTGGGGTTCGTGCTCCTGATCGCGAGCGCGCGGGCAGAGGGCGCCGTCCAGGACTGATCTCGGGGCGGCGCCGCCGGTGACCTCAGGCGTCGATGCCGAGGAGTTTGCGCAGGCGCGCTACGTGGCCGGTGGCTTTGACGTTGTAGAGCGCTGTGGTCACGACACCGTTCTCGTCGAGGACGAACGTCGAGCGGATGACGCCCTCGATGACCTTGCCGTAGTTCATCTTCTCGCCCCACACGCCGTATGCCGCATGCACCGCGTGGTCGGGATCGCTGAGCAGCGTGAAGGTGAGGCCGTCGCGCTCGCGGAATTCGGCGAGCTTCGCCGGCTCATCGCGTGAGATGCCGATCACCCGGTATCCGGCACCCTGCAGGGACGAGATGCTGTCGCGGAAATCGCAGGCCTGCGTCGTGCATCCAGGAGTCATCGCGGCCGGGTAGAAGTACAGGACGACCTTCTCGCCGCGGAGGTCCGCGAGGGCTACGGTCGCGCCGTCTTGATCGAGGAGCGAGAAGTCGGGGGCGGGGGTTCCGGGTTCCAGTCGCACAGTCACCCGCTCAGCCTACCGGCCAGGTGTCTGCTCGGCCTTGTCGGCGAACGTCTGCAGCAGACGCTGCAGCGAGTCGAGTCGGGCGCGTCCGGTGTCGCCGAGTTCACCGTTCTCGGCAGCCTCGATGAGAGCGCAGTCCGGCGCGTCGGCGAGGTGCGTGCAGCCGCGGGGGCATCGTTCGGCGATCAGGGCGAGCTCGGTGAAGGCGGCCAAGATGTTGGCCGGATCGACATGGCCGAGTCCGAACGAGCGCACCCCGGGGGTGTCGATGACCCAGCCGGCGCCGTCGGGAGTGCGATAGCGCAGCGACACTGTCGACGACGACGTGTGTCTCCCACGACCGGTGACCTGGTTGACGTGACCGGTCGCCCGGCCCGCGCTCGGCACCAGGGCGTTCACGAGGGTCGACTTCCCGACGCCGGAGTGCCCCACGAAGACTGTGGAGTGTCCGATGAGCGCGGCGCCGATCTCGTCGACGGGCATCTCCTCGCGCGCACTCGTGAACACTCGCAGATCGTCGAGGCCGTCGAAGTGCGAGAGGAAATCGGTGGGATCCGCGAGATCCGTCTTGGTGACAACGAGGAGGGGGCGGATGCCGGCATCCAGCGCAGCGACCAGATAGCGGTCGACGAGCCGGGCCCGCGGCTCGGGGTCGGCGGCCGCGACGACGACGAGCATCTGGTCCGCATTCGCGACGACCACTCGCTCGACCTGGTCGGTGTCGTCGGCACTGCGGCGCAGCAGGGAGGTGCGCTCGACTATGCCGACGATGCGCCCGAGGGTGCCCTCCTCACCCGAGGTGTCGCCCACCACTCTGGCCAGGTCTCCGGTCACGATGGGGTTGCGCCGCAGCTCTCTCGCGCGCGCGGCCGTGATCGTCCGCTCGTCGTCGGTGTCCTCGCCGACCAGCACCGTGTAGCGCCCGCGGTCGACGCCGAGCACACGCCCGATCCTGGCGTCCTCGTGAGCGGGGCGTCGCTTCGTCCGTGGACGGTTCGCCTTCGGGTTCGGACGGGAACGGATGCTGTTCTCGTCGTAGTCGTCGAACTCGTCGTCGGACTCGTCGTCGGCCAGCCAGCTCACGCGGCGTCGCCTCGCAGCATCCGCTCCCACAGCCGAGTGAACTCGGGCAGGGTCTTGGCGGTCGTTCCGATGTCGTCGATCTCGACGCCGGGCACGCGCAGGCCGATCAGGGCGCCCGTGGTCGCCATGCGGTGATCGTGGTGAGCGGCCCAGGTGCCGCCGTGCAGGGGCGCCGGGATCACGCGCAGACCGTCGGGCAGTTCCTCGGCCTCGCCGCCGAGCGCCCGGAGGTCGCTGATGAGGGCGGCGATGCGGTCGGTCTCATGCAGGCGGATGTGTCCGATCCCGCGGATGGTGGTGGGGGAGTCCGCGAAAGCGGCGAGACCGACCAGGGTCGGGGTCAGCTCGCTGGCCGCCGAGAGATCGAGGTCTACGCCGCGGATGCCGGTTCCGGCCCTGACGGTGAGGGCCCCGCCGTGACGGCTCACATGCGCGCCCATCGCCTGCAGGATCTCGGGGAGGAGGTGACCCGGCTGTGTCGAGTGCGCGGGCCAGCCCGTCACCGTCACCGCTCCGCCGGTCACCAGCGCGGCACCGAGGAACGGCGCCGCGTTGGAGAGATCGGGTTCGATCGCGATCTCTTTCGCCCGCGGCACTCCCGCCTCGACCAGCCACTCGCCGGTCGCCGGGCGCTCGATGCGGATGCCGCGGCGGCTCAGCGCCTCGATCGTCATGTCGATGTGCGGCAGGCTCGGCAGATGCGCGCCGGTGTGCACGAGGTGCAGGCCCACGTCGAAACGGGGGGCCGCGAGCAGCAGCCCCGACACGAACTGGCTGGATGCCGAGGCATCGATCTCGATCCGACCGCCGCGGATGCGGCCGTGGCCGCGGATCGTGAACGGCAGTGCCCAGGTGCCCTCGTCGTCGATGTCGACGCCGAGATCGCGCAGGGCGCTGATGAGTCCGCCCATCGGACGGTGCAGCGCGGTCTCGTGCGCGGTGAGGTGCACATCTGCTTCGGCGAGGCCCGCGAGCGGAGCGATGAAGCGCATGACGGTGCCGGCCTGGCCGCAGTCGACGGTGCTGCCGCCGGAGAGCTTCGCCGGGGTCACCACGAGGTCAGGACCGAATTCACCGCCGGCGTCGACCTCTTCGATGCCGATGCCGAGGGCACGCAGCGCCTCCACCATGCGGTGCGAGTCGTCGGAGTGCAGCGGCGCGATCAGGCGACCCGGTCCGTCGGCGATCGCGGCGATGATCAGCTCGCGGTTCGTCAGCGACTTCGATCCGGGGATCGTCACCGTGGCGTGCACGGCGGTCGAAGTCGACGGCGCGGCGTACGCGCCCCGCACGAGGGGAGGGGAATACCTGTTGGCGCTCATCGGTTCCCACTGTAGTGAACACGGGTGCGAGCCCGGAGGAGATCGACCCGACATTCGCAAGAAGGAGTGAGCATGCTCGCAACGCTCGAGCGCGATGCCGTCGCGCCCGATGTCGACGTCCTCGTCGGCCTAGACTGGCCGGTGATGGATGACACCGCAACCGCCGACACGGCCAGCGACTCCCGCGACGAGTTCGAGGAGCAGGCGATCCCGTTCATGGATCAGCTCTACGCCGCCGCCATGCGCATGACGCGCAACCCCGCTGATGCGGCCGACCTCGTGCAGGAGACGTTCGTCAAGGCCTACGGGTCGTGGAGTACGTTCACGCAGGGCACCAACCTCAAGGCGTGGCTCTATCGGATCCTCACGAACACGTACATCAACATCTATCGCAAGAAGCAGCGCGAGCCCTTCCAAGGCACGATCGATGAGCTCGAGGACTGGCAGCTGGGCGGTGCGGAGTCGACGACGGCCTCGCACAGCCGCTCGGCCGAGGCCGAGGCGATCGATCACATGCCGGCATCCGTCGTGAAGGACGCCCTGCAGGCCGTCCCCGAGGACTTCCGCCTGGCCGTCTACCTCGCCGATGTCGAGGGATTCGCCTATCAGGAGATCGCCGACATCATGAAGACCCCCATCGGCACCGTGATGAGCCGTCTGCATCGCGGCAGGCGGATGCTGCGGGAGCTGCTGGCAGATTACGCCGCGGAACGGGGCATCGCCGCGGCTGAGAAGAGGAGCGGGAAATGAGCGACTGCGGTTGCGACAAGGCGCGTCAGGATCTGGAGGAGTACCTCCGCAACGAAGTGTGCAAGACCGAGCATGCCGAGATCCGCGAGCACCTGGAGAACTGTCCCTCCTGCCGTGACGAAGCGCTCGTGGCGACGACGCTCACAGAGGTCATCGCCCGTGCCTGCAAGGAGTCCGCGCCCGAAGAGCTGCGCGACCAGGTCTTCGCGAGGCTGCGCGAAGCGCAGGCCACCGCTCACTGAGTTCGCCCGGCGGAGCGTCAGTAGGGTGGAGGCATGACCGCCACCGATGCACGCACGATCCCCGTCGACCCCGTCTCCGCCGACCGCCTGGCCGCGCAGGGGCTGACCTACCGGGTGATCGACACCTCATCGGATGCCGACACGGAGGCTTTCCTGCGCGCAGATGCACGCGGATTCCTCGACGTGGACCCCTCGGCCGAGTCGGTGCAGGCGGACCGTGAGGCGATCGAGGTGCGCCGCAACATCGGTGTGTTCGAGGCAGATGCCCGCGAGGGCGTCTGGCCCGTCGCAACCGTCAACTCGTGGACGACTCCGCTGACGGTTCCCGGTGGGGAGCTCGAGATGTGGGCGATCAGCTCGGTCACGGTGTCGGGCACGCATCGCCGCCGTGGCATCGCCAGGGCGCTGCTCGAGGGAGAGCTTCGCGCGGCCTCGGCTGCCGGCACCGCCATCGCAGGACTGACCGTGTCGGAGGCGACGATCTACAGCAGATACGGGTTCGCATCGGCTGTGCCGGTCGCTCGGGTCAAGGTCGACACCCGCAAGGCCGGGTGGGTCGGGCCGGAACAGAGCGGCCGCGTCGAGTACATCGATCGGGAGACCCTGCGCGATGACCTGATCGCACTGCACGAGAGCGAGCGCACGGCGCGCAGCGGACAGATCGCGGGATGGGACGCCCGATGGGCGCGCATGGCAGGTCTGCACCCCGCAGAGACGGCGGCGACTGCGATCCGCGGCGTCCGCTACCGTGACGCCGAGGGCACGGTGCAGGGGGCCATGGCGTACAAGCTCACCGAGATCGCGGGGACCTTCCGCTCGGAGCTCGCGATCCGGCACGTTTCCGCTCTCACGCCCGATGCGCTGATCGCGCTGTGGCGCTTCGCCCTGCAGCACGACCTGGTCGACACGGTCACGGCAGATCAGCGGCCGGTCGACGATCCGATCACCTGGCTGGTGGCAGACCAGCGCGCTGTCGAGTTCACCGTGCACGACCACGGATGGTTGCGCATCCTCGACGTCACCGCCGCGTTGCAGGGGCGGACCTACCGTGCGGCGCTGGACGTCGTGCTCCAGGTAGGGGACCCGCTGGGGTTCGCTGCCGGGTCATGGCGGCTGCGTGTCGGCGCCGACGGCGCCACCACGGTCGACGCCGTCGGCGACGCGGATGCTCCGGCGCAGGCAGACGTCGTCGAACTCGATGTGGTGGCGCTCTCAGCCCTCTTCGCGGGCGGTGTGAGCGCGGCCCGGCTGCGGGCGGCTGGACGACTCCGGGCGTCAGCGGATACCGCGGCCGCACTCGACGACGCGTTCCGCACGGCGGACGCGCCCGTTCTCGGCCTCTGGTACTGATCGCCCCCCGCGGAGCATCCGTCGGGGCAGATGACAGATGTCGGTCGGAATCTGATTCCGACCGACATCTGCCATCCTGACCGGCATCCGTATGCCGGGCGGTGATCAGCCCAGCGTGAGCGCCTCGCGGATCAGGGTCGCCTGCTCCGCCGCATGCACCTTCGAGGATCCGGTGGCCGGCGATGCGGATGCGGACCGCGCGACCGGGCGGAACGTCCGGTCGCCGGGCACGTCGGCGAAGGCGAGAGCGAGGAACGGCCACGCGCCCTGGTTCTCCGGCTCCTCCTGCACCCACACGAGCTCCGCGTTCGGGTACGAGTCGGTGATGGCCTTCAGCTCGTCGATCGGCGTCGGGTAGAGCTGCTCGAGCCGGACGAGGGCGACCTCGGGGTTCGGGTTCTTGTCGAGCTCCGCCCGCAGATCCCAGTGCACCTTGCCCGAATGCACGAGCACTCGCTTGACGGCGCTGCGGTCGAGGCCGCGGTCATCGTCGATGACCGGCTCGAAGCGGCCGCTGGTGAACGCCTCGACGGGGCTCGTCGCTCCGCGCAGACGCAGCATCGCCTTCGGAGTGAAGACGACCAACGGCTTGCGGGGACGCGAGTACGCCTGGCGGCGCAGCAGGTGGAAGTGCGACGCCGGAGTCGACGGCCGGGCGACGATCATGTTCTCCTGCGCGCACAGCTGCAGGAAGCGCTCGATGCGGGCGGACGAGTGGTCCGGCCCCTGGCCCTCATAGCCGTGGGGGAGCAGCAGGGTGACGCTGGACTGCTGTCCCCACTTCTGCTCGGCGGCCGAGATGTACTCGTCGATCACCGACTGCGCGCCGTTCACGAAGTCGCCGAACTGCGCCTCCCAGAGCACGAGCGCCTCAGGGGCTTCGACCGAGTAGCCGTATTCGAAACCGAGGGCGGCGTACTCGCTGAGCAGTGAGTCGTAGACGAAGAAGCGGCCCTGGGCGTCGGACAGGTTCGACAACGGCAGCCACTCCTGGCCGTTGGCGCGGTCGTGCAGGGTGGCGTGACGCTGCACGAAGGTGCCGCGACGCGAGTCCTGCCCGGCGAGGCGCACCGGGGTGCCCTCGACGAGCAGCGAGCCGAAGGCGAGCAGCTCGCCGAAGCCCCAGTCGATGCCGCCGTTGCGGCTCATGTCGAGACGCTTGTCGAGCAGTTGCTGGATCTTCGGGTGCACCGTGAAGCCCTCGGGCTTGTTCACGAACGCGTCTCCGATGAGCTGGATGACCTCGTTCGGCACGCCCGTGATGTCGGGGGCGCCGACGGCGTCATCGACCGGGGCAGCCTCGGGCGCGATCGGCAACGCGCCGGTCTCCGCGGCGTGCGTCTCGGCGAAGGCGATCTCCAGACGGTTCTGGAAGTCGGCCTTGGCCTGGTCGTACTCCTCCTCGGTGATATCGCCTCGGCCGACGAGCGACTCGGTGTAGAGCTTGCGCACCGAGCGCTTCGCCTGGATCAGGTCGGTCATCAGCGGCTGGGTCATCGAGGGGTCGTCGCCCTCGTTGTGCCCGCGTCGGCGGTAGCACACCAGGTCGATCACGACGTCGCGGTGGAAGCGCTCGCGATACTCGAACGCCAGCTGGGCGACGTGGATGACGGCTTCCGGATCGTCGCCGTTCACATGGAAGACCGGTGCCTGGATCGTCTTCGCGACATCGGTGGAGTACACCGAGGTGCGGCCGTCGTTCGGGGTGGTGGTGAAGCCGACCTGGTTGTTCACGACGACGTGAATCGTGCCGCCGGTGCGGTAGCCGCGCAGCTGCGACATCTGCAACGTCTCGACGACGACGCCCTGACCGGCGAAAGCGGCATCGCCGTGCACGAGGATCGGAAGCCAGGTGAACGTGCCGATCGGCTTGCGGTCCTGCTTGGCGCGGACGATGCCTTCGAGAACGCCGTCGACGGTCTCGAGGTGAGAGGGGTTCGCCGCGAGATAGACCGGAAGCTCCGCGCCGTCCTCGGCGACGAACGTGCCTTCGGTGCCGAGGTGATACTTCACGTCTCCCGAGCCGCGCTGGTTGCCCGGCGTCTGGGTGCCCTCGAACTCCTGGAACACCTGCCCGTAGGTCTTGCCCGCGATGTTGGTGAGCACGTTCAGACGGCCGCGGTGGGCCATGCCGATCGCGGCACCCTCGAGGCCGGCGTTCGCCGCGCCCTGGAGGATCTCATCGAGCAGGGGGACGAGGGACTCGCCGCCCTCGAGCGAGAAGCGCTTCTGGCCGACGAACTTCGTCTGCAGGAAGGTCTCGAAGGCCTCGGCCTCGTTGAGCTTGCGCAGGACTCGCAGCTGCTCGTCGTGGCCAGGCTTCTGGTACTTGACCTCGACCTTCTCCTGGAACCAGCGACGCTGCTCAGGGTCCTGGATGTGCATGTACTCGATGCCGAGCGTGCGGCAGTACGAGTCGCGCAGGACGCCGAGGATGTCGCGGAGCTTGGCGATCCGGCGCCCGCCGAAACCGCCGGTGACGAACTCGCGGTCGAGATCCCAGAACGTGAGCCCGTGGCTCTCGATCTCGAGGTCGGGATGCGAGCGCTGCTGGTACTCGAGCGGGTCGATGTCGGCCATCAGGTGCCCGCGCACGCGGTAGGAGTTGATGAGCTCCTGCACGCGGGACTGCTTGTCGACGCGCTCGGCGAGGTCCACGGCGATGTCCGGGTTCCAGCGGATCGGTGCGTACGGGATGCGGAGGGCGGCGAAGATGTCGTCGTAGAAGCCGCGCTGTCCGATGAGCAGCTCGTGCACCTTCTTGAGGAACTCACCGGATCCCGCACCCTGGATGACGCGGTGGTCGTACGTGCTCGTCAGGGTGATCGTCTTGCCGATCGCGAGCTCGTTGAGCGTCTTCTGGCTCGCGCCCTGGAACTCCGCCGGGTAGTCGAGAGCACCCGCACCGATGATGCAGCCCTGCCCCTTCATCAGGCGGGGGACCGAGTGCACGGTGCCGATGCCTCCCGGGTTCGTGAGCGAGACCGTCGTGCCCTGGAAATCAGCGGCCGTGAGCTTGTTCCCGCGAGCACGGGTGACGAGGTCCTCGTAGGCGGTGAGGTACTCGCTGAAGCTCATCGTCTCGGCGCGCTTGATGCTGGGCACCATGAGCGCGCGAGTGCCGTCGGGCTTGGGCAGGTCGATCGCGATGCCCAAGTTGACGTGCGCGGGAGCGACCACGGAGGGCTTGCCGTCGACCTCGGCGTAGAACACGTTCTGGGAGCGGAACTCGTCGAGCGTGCGGATCAGGGCCCAGCCGATCAGGTGGGTGAAGCTGATCTTGCCGCCGCGGGTGCGCGACATGTGGTTGTTGATGACGATGCGGTTGTCGATCATCAGCTTCGCGGGCACCGTCCGGACGCTGGTCGCGGTGGGGACGGTGAGGGACTCGTCCATGTTCGCTGCCAGGGTCTTGGGCAGGCCCCGCAACGGGGTGACCTTGTCCTCCTGCGCTGCCTCTGCCGGAGCATCCTTGGTCTCGGGCTTCGGTGCCTGAGCGGGGATCGGCGCGGCGGCCGCCGGCTTGGCGGTCGTTCGCGCGACGGGCTGGGCGCCGATCACGGGGATGGGAGCAGTGACCGGATGCGCGGGCTGGGCGGCCGCAGGAGCGGCACCGGATGCCGCGGACTCGGCCGCGTACTTCTCGAGAACGGGCCACCACTCCTTGTCGACGGAGTCGCGGTTCTCCTTGAACTGCTCGTAGAGCTCTTCCACGAGCCAGGAATTGGCTCCGAACCCCCCGTCGCCCCCGACGCCGGTCACCTGGTTCGACACGCTCGATCGCCCTCTTTCATCGCTGAATTCCGTGTTGTGCTCGCAGCGACCCAGGATGCGCCCGGGTCTGCACACTCTCGGGCTCAAGCCTAACGTGTTTCGACCTCCTCTTCGTCGTCGCGACGCGCCACGGCGGTGTCGATCTGGGTACCGTGTAGACATGGAGTTCGCAGGCAGCCAGCCCACCGTCGATCTGACCTATTCCGACGTGTTCCTCGTCCCGCGCAGATCGGCCGTCACCAGCCGACTCCAGGTCGACCTCGCGCCCGGTGACGGGACCCCGGCGACGCTCCCGCTCGTGGCGTCGAACATGAACTCCGTGACCGGGCCGCGGCTGGCCGCGGTGATCGCTCGGCGAGGCGGACTGGGGGTGCTGCCGCAGGACATGCCGCTGCAGGGACTCGACGCGGCGATCCGCGAGGTCAAGGCGCAGCCGGTGCTGTGGGACACCCCGCTCGTGCTGCCGCCAGAGGCCTCGGTCGCCGATGCCCTGCGTCTGCTCCCGCCCACCGCGGGCCACGGCATCGTGGTCGCCGAAGGCACCGCTCCCTACGACACGGCCGCGATCCGCGGCATCCTGCCCGCGGCGCGCCTCGCGACGGCGCTGCCCGACGCCCAGCTCGGCGACCTCGTGCACAGCGGCACCCCGTCGATCGACGCCGACGACATCGGTTCGGAGCGCCACGCGTTCGACGTGATCACCGAGTCCGGAGCCGAGATGGTCACCGTGGTGCATCACGGCCACCTCGTCGGCACGCTCAGCGCACGCAGCGCTCTGCGTGCGACGCTGTACCGCCCTGCACTCGACGGAGACGGCCGCCTCGCCGTGGCCGCGGCGGTCGGCATCAATGGCGACGTCGCGGCCAAGGCGCGCGCACTCGCCGGCGCCGGAGTCGACGTGCTCGTGCTCGACACCGCCCACGGGCATCAGGAGGGGATGCTGCGTGCGCTGCGCACGGTATCCGCCCTCGGACTCGGGCTCCCGATCGTCGCGGGCAACATCGTCACCGCAGACGGCGTGCACGATCTCGTGGAGGCGGGCGCGACCATCCTCAAGGTGGGTGTCGGCCCCGGCGCCATGTGCACCACCCGGATGATGACCGCCGTCGGGCGTCCGCAGTTCTCCGCCGTTCTCGAGACCGCCGAGGCCGCTCGTTCGCTGGGAGCGCACGTGTGGGCGGACGGGGGAGTGCGGTACCCCAGAGATGTCGCGCTCGCGCTCGCCGCCGGAGCGGCCTCCGTGATGATCGGATCGTGGTTCGCCGGCACGATCGAGGCGCCGGGCGAGCTGCAGACCGACGCGGAGGGGCGCATCTTCAAGGAGTCCTGGGGCATGGCGTCGACCAAGGCCGTGCAGGAGCGGTTCGGGCGACTGGACGCGTACGAGCGGGCACGCAAGGAGCTGTTCGCCGAGGGCATCTCCTCGTCGAAGATCTACCTCGACCCGCTGCGTCCGGGAGTCGAGGATCTGCTCGACATGATCACCTCGGGCGTGCGGTCGTCGTTCACCTACGCGGGCGCGGCATCCGTCCCCGAGTTCCACGATCGGGCACTCGTCGGCCTGCAGTCCGCGGCCGGGTATGAAGAGGGCAAAGCACTCCCCGTCAGCTGGTGAACGCGCCTGGCGCATCGTCGACTTCTGTACAATCGACACACCATGGACGACCCTCCCAGTTGCAGTAGATCGCCCCACCGCCCGCCTCTCGACAGCGAGAGGAGACACTGATGGATTACATCCTGCTGGGCGTGGGGCTTCTGCTCACGATCGGCACCGGACTGTTCGTCGCCAGCGAGTTCGCGCTGGTGAACCTCGACCGGGCCGAGCTCGAAGCGCGTCAGGAGCGCGGCGAGTCCCGTCTCTCCCTCACGATCAGTGCGCTCCGGCACACCTCGACGCATCTGTCGTCTGCCCAGCTGGGCATCACGCTCACGACGCTGCTGACCGGATACACGATGGAGCCCGCGCTGTCGAACCTGCTGCGGCCGACGCTCGTGGCCTGGCACATCCCCGACGCCGCGATCGCGCCCATCGCGACGGTCGTCGCGATGCTCGTCGCCACCGCGCTCTCGATGATCCTCGGTGAACTCGTTCCCAAGAACTTCGCCCTCGCCCTTCCGCGTGCGACCGCGAAGCTCGTGATCCCCTTCCAGGTCGCGTTCACCACGGTCTTCAAGCCCGCGGTCGTCGTGCTCAACGGCAGCGCCAACGGCGTGCTGCGCAGCATGGGCGTCGAGCCCAAGGAGGAGCTGTCCGGAGCCCGCACTGCTGAGGAGCTCTCCTCGCTCGTTCGCCGATCCGCGAGCGCCGGTCTGCTGGAGGCCGACACCGCGACGCTGCTGGACCGCACTCTCACGTTCGCCCGGCTCACCGCCGCCGACGTCATGACCGCGCGTCCGAGCATGCACGCGCTCGCCGCCGGCGACTCGGCGGACGACGTGATCCAGCTCGCGCGTCGCACAGGCCACAGCCGCTTCCCCGTGTACGACGACGATCTCGACGACATCACCGGCGTCGTCCACCTGAAAGCCGCCGTATCCGTTCCGCGCGACCGCCGCTCCGAGGTGCCGGTGGGCGCTCTCGCCACCGAACCGCTGCGCGTGCCGGAGACCGTGCACATCGACGCGCTGATCTCCGAACTCCGCGCCCGGGGCTATCAGCTCGCCGTCGTCGTCGACGAGTACGGCGGCACCGCCGGCCTCGTCACCCTCGAGGACCTCATCGAGGAGCTCGTCGGCGAGGTCTCCGACGAGCACGACCGCAGCCGCGCAGGCATCGTGGTGGGCCGCGACGGCGTGACCTTCCCCGGAGAGCTGCGTCCGGACGAACTGCGCAGCAGGGCCGGTGTCGAGGTGCCGGAGGGCGATGTCTACGACACGGTCGCCGGGTACGTGATGAGCGTGCTCGAACGCGTCCCGGTCGTCGGCGACGAGGTGTCGGTCGACACCGGGACCCTGCGCGTGGTGCGCATGGACGGCCGCCGTGTCGACCGCATCCGCTATGTCCCGAGCGAACGCGACGGCGACGAGGGCGAGGAGACCCGATGAGCGACTGGGCCGGAATCGTCTGGTTGGTGGTGCTGCTGGTCGGCAACGCCTTCTTCGTCGGCGCGGAGTTCGCGGTGATCTCCGCGCGGCGCTCGCAGATCGAACCCCGCGCGGAACAGGGCTCCCGTGCCGCGAAGACGGCGCTGTACGCGATGGAGCACGCCACGCTGATGCTGGCGACCTCGCAGCTCGGCATCACGATCTGCTCGCTGCTGATCCTCAACGTCTCGGAGCCGGCGATCCACCATCTGCTGGCCGCCCCCATGCACGCACTCGGCTGGAGCGACGGCGTCGTGGACGTGGTCTCGTTCACGATCACGCTGCTGCTCGTGTCGTTCCTGCACGTCGTGTTCGGCGAGATGGTGCCGAAGAACCTCGCGTTCTCGGTTCCCGACCGGGCCGTGCTGCTGCTCGCCCCGGCTCTCGTCTGGGTGTCGAAGGTCTTCATGCCCGTGATCTGGGTGCTCAACGCCGCCGCGAACGGCGTGCTGCGCCTGTTCCGCGTCGAGCCGAAGAACGAGGCGGCATCGACCTTCACCCTCGACGAGGTGGCGACCATCGTCGACCAGTCCCGTCGTGAGGGCGTGCTGGACGATGCGGCGGGAACCGTGGCCGCGGCGGTCGAGTTCACCGACAAGAAGGCGCGGGACGTGGCCGTGCCCCTCGGCGACCTCGTCACGCTGCCGCAGACCACCACGCCCGACGACATCGAGAGGGCCGTGGCCCGTTACGGCTTCTCGCGCTACGTGATCGTCGACGCGGATGCCGCCCCGATCGGCTACGTGCACCTCAAGGACATCCTCCGGGCCGCCGACGGACCGGATGCCGAGGAGAAGATGGCGGTCCCGCTGCCGGCCAAGCGCATCCACCACATGGTGCCGGTGCAGGAGGACACGGACCTCGAGGACGCGCTGGCTGTGATGCGCCGAGCGGGCCGTCATCTCGCCAAGGTGCGTGACTCCTCGGGCGAGACCACCGCTGTGCTGTTCCTCGAGGACATCCTCGAGGAACTCGTCGGAGAGGTGCAGGACGCGACGCGTCGCGTCCGCGGGCACTGACCTCCGGATCTCACGGCGAGGGCCGCCACCCCATCCGGGCGGCGGCCCTCGCCAAGTGTCTCAGCGCCAGTGCGCGCGCTCGTACTGCGGCGGCCAGGGGACGTCCGCCCCGAGCTCGTGTGCGGCGCGGAGGCCGAAGTGCGGATCGCGCAGCCACTCGCGACCCGCGAAGATCGCGTCGGCCGCGCCCTGGGCGAGGACCTGTTCGGCCTGCTCCGCCGCGGTGATGAGCCCGACGGCCGAGACCGGGATGCGGCCGGCCTGGCGGACCGTCTCGGCGAGCGGGACCTGGTATCCCGGGAACACGCTGATCCGCTGATGGGCGACCAGGCCGCCGCTGGAGACGTCGATGAGATCGGCGCCGTGCGCGACCGCCCACTCGCCGACGACGGTCGCCTCCTCCGGGGTGAAGCCGCCCTCCGCGTGGTCGGTGGCCGAGATCCGCACGAGCAGGGGGACGCCCTCGCCCACCTCGGCGCGCACGGCGTCGACGACACGAAGCAGCAGGCGGGCCCGGTTCTCGACGGAGCCCCCGTAGTCGTCCTCGCGGAGGTTCGACAGCGACGAGAGGAACTGGTGGATCAGATAGCCGTGGGCGCCGTGGATCTCGAGCACGTCGAAGCCCGCGTCGACCGCGCGCCGCGCGGCGGCTGCGAAAGCTGAGACGACCGCGTCGATGCCGGCGGCGTCGAGTGCGGAGGGCTCGGTGTATCCGTCGAAGGCGACGGCCGAGGGGGCGACGGTCGCCCAGCCACCGTCGTCCGTCGGGACGGATCCGCGCTGCTCGGCCCACGGCCACCAGGTCGATGCC
Source organism: Microbacterium sp. ZW T5_45 (assembly GCF_044987415.1). Lineage (NCBI taxonomy): Bacteria > Bacillati > Actinomycetota > Actinomycetes > Micrococcales > Microbacteriaceae > Microbacterium > Microbacterium sp. ZW T5_45. Next base: position 29,424 of record NZ_JBJDRJ010000009.1, read on the forward strand.
TTGCGTCCCGCATGCGCGAGCTGCACGCCCGCCGCCGCGCCACGGTCATGGATCGCCGTCACGATCGGTGCCCAGGCGTCGCGCTGCTCGTCGGTCCACAGCCCGGCATCCCTCGGCGAGATGCGTCCCTCGGGGACCACCGCGGTCGCCTCGGCGACGATGAGGCCGGCGCCGCCGGAGGCGAACTGCGCGAGATGCGTGTGGTGCCACTCCTGCACGACGCCGTCGACGGCGCTGTACATGCACATGGGCGACACCCACAGTCTGTTGCGGAACGTCGTGGAACGGATGCTCAAAGGGGAGAAGAGGATGCTCACCCCTCGACGGTAATGCGTGCGACAGGGGGTGGGGCCGTCCCGCTAACGTGGAGTCATGACCGAGATCCGCGAGTGGTCGCGCAGCGATACGGCGAGGTTCTTCCGTGTTCCGACCCGCGGGGACGACAAGTACTCGAGGGGAGTCGTCGCCCTGCGCACCGGATCGTCCGCATACCCGGGTGCCGCGGTCCTCGGGGTCGAGGCCGCCTGGCGGGCCGGCGCCGGCTTCGTGCGTCACATCGGGGCCCAGCGGGTCGCGGATGCCGTGCTCTCCCGACGCCCCGAGACCGTGACGGGACCGCACGCGGGGCGCTCGCGACCCGATGCCTGGGTGATCGGCTCGGGAATCGACCCGCAGGATCGCTCATTCGAGGAGACCGCGGCGTTGCGGCAGCTCCTCGCCGGCGACGTCCCCGTCGTCGTCGACGCCGGGGCCCTCGACCTCGCCCCCGGAGCATCCGCCCCCGTCGTGCTGACCCCGCACGCGGGGGAGTTCCGTCGCCTTCAGGAGCGCCTCGGACTCGCCGCGGCTGACGATGCTCCCCGCGAGCAGGCGCTCGCGCACGTCGCCACGGAGATCGGCGGTGTCGTCCTCCTCAAGGGCGCGACGACTCTCGTCGCGGATGCGCGCGGCGGTCTCATCGCGGTCTCGGAGTCCACGGGATGGCTGGCCACGGCCGGCACCGGCGACGTTCTGGCGGGGGTGCTCGGGGCGGTCATCGCCGCCGACCCGACGCGGCCCCTGCTCGAGGCGGCTGCGACGGCGGCGTGGGTGCACGGCCGCGCGGCACGAGTGGCGTCCGGTGCGATCGACGGCGCCGCCGGGCACCCGATCGTCGCACTCGACGTCGCCTCGGCGCTTCCCCTCGTCATCGGGGACCTGATCGCGTGACGTCTCTGCGACCGCCGCTCTCTGCTCTCTGGGGCGTGTTCCTGCTGGTGCATGTGCTGGTCGCTCTGCTGGGGTGGGTGTATCCGAGCCAGCCGATGGGCGACGTGGTGCTCGTGTACGAGCCCTGGGCGACGTCCGCGCTGGGCGGTGGTCCGGTCGTCGGCGTCACCGAGACGTGGGTGTACCCGCAGCTCGCGCTCATCCCGATGCTGGTGGCGAAGGTGCTCTCGCTGCCGCTGATCGCCGGCATGGGGGTCTCCGGCGCCTATCTCGTCGCCTGGGCCGTGCTCGTGAGCGTGCTCGACGCGCTCGCCTTCTCTCTGCTGCTCGGGCGCTCGCCGGGGCGCGGTCGGCGCACGGCAGGGGTGTTCTGGTGCCTGGCTCTGTTCCTGCTCGGGCCGATCGCGCTGTACCGGATCGATGCCGTCACGGTGCCTCTCGTGGTCGTCGCGGGTCTCTGGCTCGCGCGGCGGCCGGTCGTCGCGAGCGTCCTGCTCACGGTGGGTGCCTGGATCAAGATCTGGCCCGGAGCGCTCGTGGTCGCCGCGGTCGTCTCCCTGCGCCGACGGATCAGCGTGATCCTCGCGGCTGCCGCGGTGAGCGTCGCGGTGGTCCTCGGTCTGCTCGCCCTCGGCGCCGACACCGAGATCCTCGGCTTCCTCACCGAGCAGACCGGACGTGGGCTCCAGATCGAGGCCGTGGCCGCGACGCCGTTCCTCTGGCTCGCGGTCCTGGGCGAAGCGCGCATCGAGTACAGCTTCGACATCCTCACCTTCCAGATCGCGGCCGACGGCGCGGATGCCGTGAGCGCCGCCCTCACTCCCGTCATGGCTGCCCTCGTGTTGGTGATCGGGGTGCTGGGGGTGGTCAAGACGATCGGCGGGGCGAGCGCGATCCGCATCCTTCCGCCCCTCGCGCTGTCTCTCGTGACGGCGCTGATCGTGGCGAACAAGGTCGGCTCACCGCAGTTCCAGACCTGGCTCATCGCCCCGGTGGTCGTGTGGCTGGCCCTCGACCGGCGGCGTGCCGGAGGGGCGGCTGTCGTCGTGCTCGCACTCGCTCTGCTGACATGCATCGTCTATCCGCTCACATATGACGCGCTTCTGCGCGCCGAGGTGCTCCCGATCCTCGTGCTCAGCCTGCGCAACCTGCTGCTGCTCGTCCTTCTCATCCTCGGCATCCGCTCACTCGTGCGGGTGCCCGTCCCTCGAATCCCCGTAACCCCAAAGGAGTGAACATGCTCATCGCCTTCTCCGTCGCACCCAGCGGCGCACCCGCCGACGGCTCAGACCGCAACGACGCCTCCGTGCACGACGCCGTGGCCGCCGCCGTCACGGTCGTGCGCGACTCAGGCCTCCCTCATCGCACGACGAGCATGTTCACCGAGGTCGAAGGTCCGGACTGGGACTCGGTCATGGACGTCGTGAAGCGGGCGACCGAGGCCGTGATGCCGTTCGGCTCGCGGGTGTCTCTCGTGCTCAAGGCCGACATCCGTCCGGGCTATTCGGGTGAGCTCGACGCCAAGATCGAGCGGCTCGAGCAGGCGATCGACGCTTCGGATGGCGACTCGTGACGAGAGACCTGCGGGGCCGGCGGTCACGCGACTGGTCTCGTGACCGCCGGTCGACCCGATGGTGGCCGCGCGCTCGAGGCTCGATCATCGGTTGGGGTCTGGCGGTCTTGCTGTTCCTCGGAATCATCGCGCTCATGCTCTGGGGCATGCTCAATGCATGGGCTGCATCTCAGCGTTCCCATGCAGACGCGAGAGAATTCTGGGCGACCTTCACCGGGCCTGTCGGCGATACCCTAGGGCCGATCCTCAGTACCTTGGCGATCTTGGTGACGGTATTCGTCGCCGTGCTCTGGCAGCCGCGACAGACTCGTGCCGAATGGGAGTCGCAACAGGAGCAGAACCGTGCATCCCGCGTGGACGGCTGGATCGTTGAGAGCACTGACGGGCGACGTTTGGGCGTAGTGGTGGCGAACGATGCGGACGCCGCGGTCTTCGATCTTGACCTCATCGTCGCGGACGAAACTGACTCCCTCGAGACGACCGGCCTCGAGGTCGGCATGGATCGCGAGTTCAAGCTTCCGCGTGGCACCTGGTTCATCGAGTTCGTCTTCAGCGACCGGATGCCCCTCCGATGGCGGGCGCCAGTGCCTGTCCGGGTATCCGATGGCATGGAGGTTCAGCTCGATCCTCTTGAGGGCGATAGGGTCACGCGACCACAGCAGCATGTCCTGCGCCCACACGTGCCGCAGCCAGCGCGGGCGTATTTCGTCCTTCGCGAGATGCGCTTCTCACTCCATGACGTGGCCTGGCAGAGGGACGACCGAGGCCGGCCGATCCTGGCGAAGCCGCTCAAAGACGACGAGGAAGCGAGGAGGGAAGCCGCCGGCGCATCAGTGAGACAGGAACAGCGGGATCGAACCATCTCGTCGGCACGCGTCGACGAGCCATTGGAGTCCCTGCTTCGATACGTGATCGAGTCGCTGTGTCGAACGCAGTACCCCGACATAGAGGATCTGTACGCCGCGGCCATCCGCAACGAGCTTCGAGTAGATGCCGATCTGCTTCCAGGCGTCGCTTCGATCATGAGGCCCAGCGCGGGAGGGCAACTCCACATCGCCCTCGCGCATCCTCGAGGGAGCCGACTCAAGCTGGTCCCGTCCGGCGGAGTGTTTCCCCAGGCGGTCTTCCTCCAGGATGCATCTTCCCAGTCGGTGTTCACGATCGACGGGAAGAAGGCAGGCGGGCCCATCAAGAGGGCAGGGGCACGCGCGATCGGTGGGGAGAATGGGGGAGATCTGACGGCCCGCACCTCCGCACAATGGATGAGCTCAGAAGCTGAGAGGTGGAAACTGATCCTCGCGCTCCGACTCATGGTGGAAGAAGCGAGCCGCGCGCAGGAGAACGCCGCTCTCTGATCGCCTGCGGTCGGTTCGGCTTCGCTGCGCGGCGGTACAACGAATGCCTATCCCTGTCGGTGGCGACGCGGTGACAGTTCAGCGGCCGGTAGACTTCTCTGGTGAATCCCTCGACTGAATCGAGGGGTGCGGCGAAGAGGGCGCTCCTCTCCCTCGCCATCGGCAGCTTCGGCATCGGCATGACCGAGTTCGTCGTCATGGGCCTGCTGCCCGACGTCGCCAGCGATCTGCTCCCCACCCTCTGGGCGTCCAGCCCGGAGGACGCGCTGAGCCAGGCCGGCTGGCTCATCTCGCTGTACGCGCTCGGCGTCGTCGTCGGCGCACCGACGATCGCCGGCTTCGTGGCGCGTTTCCCTCGGCATCGCGTCATGATCGGACTGGCCATCGCGCTGACCGTGTTCAACGCGCTCACCGTGGTCCTGCCGACCTTCGAACTCGTCGGCGCCTCGCGATTCCTCGCCGGTCTGCCCCACGGTGCCTACTTCGGCATCGGCGCCCTGGTGGCCGCCGACGTACTGGGGCCCGGGAACCGGGCCAAGGGCGTCGCGTTCATCCTCACCGGTCTCACGATCGCGAACGTCGTCGGCGTACCGCTGGGCACCTTCCTCGGACAGCTCTGGGGGTGGCGCGTCGCCTTCCTCGTCGTCGCACTCGTCTTCGCCACCTCTGCCGTCTGCATCTCACTGTTCGTGCCGACGCATCCGGGGGAGCCGGGGCGCACGATGCGTCAGGAGCTTCGGGTCTTCCGCATCGCTCAGGTCTGGTTCGCGCTCGGGATCGGCGCGATCGGATTCGGCGGCTTCTTCGCGGTGTACAGCTACATCTCGCCGCTCGTCACCGACGTCGCCGGATCTCCGGAGTGGATGGTCCCGATCGTCCTCGTCATCATGGGCCTCGGCATGACCGTGGGCAACCTCATCGGTGGCCATCTCGCCGACATCGACCTCAAGCGGACCCTGCTGTTCGGGCTCGGTGTGATGGCGCTCGTGCTGGTGGCGCTGGCACTGACTTCGCAGTGGATCGTCCCGCTCGTGATCCTCGTGTTCGCCGTCGGTCTCGTCTCCTCGGCGCTCAGCCCGACGATCCAGACGCGCCTCATGGACGTGGCCGAGGACAACCAGTCGATCGCGGCGGCCGTCAACCACTCCTCGCTGAACCTCGGCAACAGTCTCGGCGCGTTCCTCGGCGGTCTGGTGATCGCCGCCGGCTGGGGGTTCACCGCCCCCGCGTGGACCGGAGCGGCGCTCGCCGCGGCCGGTCTGCTGATCGCCCTGATCTCCTACCGCGTGCAGGCCCGGCAGCCGGAGCCCGCTGCCGCCTAGAGTGTGGGGATGGCCGCATTCGCCGAGGTCCCCGTCGCCGGCACTGTCGTGATCCTGCGCGACTCTGTTGCGGGGCTCGAGGTGCTGCTGATGCAGCGCCCCGCGCGAGGGTCGTTCGCGTCCGCCTGGGTGTTCCCCGGAGGCCGCGTCGAGCCCGTCGATCTCGTGGAGGGCGAGAGCGAGCAGGACGCTGCAGTGCGAGCGGGCATCCGCGAGGTGCGAGAGGAAGTCGGGCTCGTCGTCTCCGAGCTCGAACCGATCTCGGTGTGGACCCCGCCGCCGGGCATCCCGACCCGGATCCGCACCTGGTTCTTCCGCACACGAACCTGGTCGGGTGAGCTGAGTCCCGCCGCTGAAGAGGTATCGGACGTTGCCTGGATCTCTCCGGCCGAGGCGCTCGCACGCCACGCCGCGGGGGAGTGGACACTCGTTCCGCCGACCTGGATCACGCTCCACGATCTGTCGGAGCGTGATCTACCGGAACGAGGTGCGCGCGATCTGCCGGATGCCGTCACCGACGAGCCGCGCAGCGTCCGATCCTACGAGACACGCGTCGAGGGCACCGTGTTCCTCTGGGAGGGGCTGCGGCTGCAGACGGCTGCGCTGCCCTGGACGTTGAGCGAACGACCGTAGGGACTACGTCGCCAGCAGTCGACGCAGGTGCGCGCCGACGGCATCCGTCTCGATGAGGAACCCGTCGTGTCCGAAGTCGCTGACGAGAACCACGGCCTCGGTGCCGTCGAGCGTGTTCGGGATGCTGCGGGCGATGCGGTGCTGCCCGTCGACGGGGAACAGTCGGTCGCTGTCGATACCGAGAACGAGCGTCGTCGCGGTGACCCCGCGCAGCGCCTCCTCGACGCCGCCGCGATCACGTCCGACGTCGTGGGAGTTCATCGCCTCCACGAGCGTGATGTAGCTGTTCGCGTCGAAGCGCCGGGTGAACTTGTTGCCGTGGAAGTCGAGGTACGACTCGACGGCGAAACGCCCGCCATGCCCGAGAGGCGACACACCGGACTGCCAGGACCGCTGGAATCGCTGATTGAGCTCGATCGGGCTGCGGTAGTTCAACAGCGCCATGCGCCGGGCGAGCGCCAGGCCGCGATGCGGACCGTCGCCGTCGGAGAGGTCGTAGTACTCGCCGCCCTGGAAGCGCGGATCCATCTTTATGGTCTCCAGCTGCACGGTGTTCAGCGCGATCTGATCGGCCGTGGTCACCGGGGGAGACGACAGCACGGCGAGACGCTCGACGCGCTCCGGGTGCGTCACAGCCCATTCGAGGGCGTGCATGCCGCCCATGGATCCGCCGATCACGGCCGCCCAGGCGTCGATGCCGAACGCATCGGCGAGACGCACCTGTGCGGCGACCTGATCGCGGACCGTGAGATACGGGAAGCGCGACGCCCACTCGTAGCCATCGGGTGCGATGCTCGCGGGACCGGTCGAGCCCTGGCAACCACCGAGCATGTTGGGGGCGATCACGAACCACCGGTCGGTGTCGAGCGGTGCACCCGGCCCGACGATGTCCTCCCACCATCCGGCGGTCGGGTGCCCGGCGCCGGCCTCGCCGCGCACGTGGCTGTCGCCGGTGAGGGCGTGCAGGACGAGGATCGCGTTGTCGCGCGCGGCGTTGAGCTCGCCCCAGGACTCGAAGGCCAGGCGGATGCCGGGCAGCTCGGCGCCGCTCTCGGTGCGGAAGGCACCCGACGCGGAGAACTCGCGTCCACCGGCGGCATCGCCGTCACGCCACGCGCCGGTCGCCGGCGGTCGAGCGCGCAGCAGGCGCACATCGGCCTCCGTCACCGGTGCCGACGGCACCGTGTCCTCAGAGGTCGTCTGCCAGTCCATGATCTCCATTCTCGCGTGCGTCGCGAGCGGCCGTGCGAAGGTTACGGGCGCGGAGCGCGCGTGTCGGCTCCACGAAGGGGCTCCTCAGAGCCCGAACTCGGTGACGGTCGCGAGATGGTCGCTGCTTCCCGTGCGCAGCGTGGTGGAGGAGAGAACGCCGAGTCCGCGCGAGAAGACATGGTCGATGCGGGCCAGGGGCGCTGCGGCGGGCCAGGTGAATCCGAACGTCCCGTCCGTCGGACGAACCCAGTCGATCCGGTCGCGCACGCGGCTCAGCGCCGGGTCCGCGGAGGATGCGTTGAAGTCGCCGAGCAGGATGACCGCGGTCGCAGGGTCCGCGGCGACGGCATCCGCCATCTCTGCGAGCATCATGTCACGATCATCCTGCTGCCCCGGGCGTACGGATGCCGCATGAATCGCATAGAGGGCGACCGGGGCATCGGGGGTCTGCACCTCGACCCGCAGCGCTCGTTTCCATCCCAGGCCGAGCGCGAGCGGCTCGGCATCGCCCAGGGGGAACCTGCTCCACACGCCCACGGTGCCCACGAACGTGGAATAGGGATAGTCCGTGTCCAGCACCTCGCGTGCGGCGCCGAGACTCTCGGCGTCCAACTCGATGAGTGCGATCACATCGGCCGAGGTCTCGGAGAGCGCCTGCGCCGAGGCGGCTGCCCCACCCGAGTGGGCCCGGACGTTCTGACCGGCGACCTCGATCGTGGTCTGGTCTGCGTCTCCCGCCGTCGCGAGCCCCGGAGCCGAAGGGACGATCGCGAGAGCCCAGACGAGGACGGGAGCGGCGAGCAGCAGGAGGGAGCGTCGCGCGCAGACCAGAGCGACGATCGCCGTGAGGGCGATCCCGACCCCCACCCAGGGAAGTGCGGCGGCCGCCGCGGTGCCGATGACACCGGGGATCCATGACGCGATCGTCACCAGGAGCAGCAGCGCCGAGAGAACAGCCACCAGCCGTGCGGCCGTGCGTCGCGTGCGCGACGGTGCGAGGCGTGCAGTGCGCGACGGCGTCGGGCGTGCGGCGACGGTCATAGCGGCTCCTCCGTGACGGCATCCCATTCTCGACCCGATCGGCTGGACGCTCCCCGTGCGCCGTCGGCACCGTGTCCCCTCGACAGAACCGGGTGTGCACGCAGAAGCGCCCCGGCCGGGGCCGGGGCGCTTCTGCGTGCGGAGTCGCTCAGGCGCGGGCGGCCTCGGACACCCGGCGCGCAGCGGCGAGGGCCTGATCGAGGTCGGCCTTGAGGTCGTCGATGTTCTCGATGCCGACCGAGAGGCGCACGAGCCCCGGCGTGACGCCGGCCGTGAGCTGCTGCTCTGGGGTGAGCTGGGCGTGCGTGGTCGACGCGGGGTGGATCACGAGCGAGCGCACGTCGCCGATGTTGGCGAGGTGGCTGAACAGCGAGAGGCTGTTCACGAACTCGCGACCGGCCTCCACGCCGCCCTTGAGCTCGAACGACAGCACCGCGCCGACGCCCTTGGGGGCGTACTCGTTCGCCTTGGCGTACCACGGCGAGGAGGGCAGACCCGAGTAGTTGACCGACGCGACGTCGTCGCGGCCGTCGAGCCATTCGGCGATCTCCTGCGCGTTCTGCACGTGGCGCTCGATGCGCAGCGACAGCGTCTCGATGCCCTGAATGAGGTTCCATGCGCTCTGCGGAGCGATCGCCGAGCCGAGGTCGCGCAGCAGCTGCACGCGGGCCTTGATGATGTAGGCCAGCGGGTCACCGACCGCTGCGGTGTAGCTCGCGCCGTGGTAGGACGGGTCCGGCACCGTGAGCCCGGGGAACCGGTCGACGTTCTCGGACCACTTGAACGTGCCGCCGTCGATGATCGCACCGCCGATGGTGGTGCCGTGTCCGCCGAGGAACTTCGTGACCGAGTGGATCACGATGTCGGCACCGTGCTCGAACGGGCGGATGAGGTACGGGGTCGCGATCGTGTTGTCGACGATCAGCGGCACGCCGCTGGCGTGGGCGACATCGGCGACGGCGCGGATGTCGAGGACATTGATCTGCGGGTTGCCGATGGTCTCCGCGAAGAACAGCTTCGTGTTCGGGCGCACCGCGCGACGCCATTCCTCCGCGTCGTCCTGGTTCTCGACGAAGGTGACCTCGATGCCGAGCTTCGCGAGCGTGTACTTGAAGAGGTTGTAGGTGCCGCCGTAGATCGAGCTGGAGGCGACGAAGTGGTCGCCGGCCTCGGCGATGTTGAGGATCGCGAACGTCGATGCCGCCTGGCCGCTGGAGAGCACCAATGCTCCCGTGCCGCCCTCGAGCGCGGCGAGGCGCTGCTCGAGCACATCCTGCGTCGGGTTCTGGATGCGGGTGTAGATGTTGCCGAACTCGGCGAGGGCGAACAGGTTCGCGGCGTGGTCGGCGCTGTCGAACACGTAGGACGTGGTCTGGTAGATCGGCGTCGCGCGCGCCTTGGTGACGGGGTCCGGCGCGGCACCGGAGTGGATCTGCTTGGTCTCGAAATGCCAGGTCTCTGGTGCTGCGGACATGAGTTCCCCCTGGGAGGTGAAGGTCGGGAACGGCGGGTGCCGTTGCAGCGAGAGTACGGAACAAGCCTTTCTGTCAACAAGAAGTGGGAAATGTGACGTAACACGCGCGACGGCATCCGATCGTCGACCCCGATACGGTGGAGGCATGGTGAACAGGCGTGCGATCGTGACAGGTGCGAGTTCGGGTATCGGTGAGGCGACGGTGCGCGAGCTCCGCTCCCGTGGATGGGACGTCGTCGGGGTGGCCCGGCGTGCAGATCGCCTCGCCGCGCTCTCGGCCGAGACGGGCGCCCAGACGATCGCCTGCGATCTCACCGACGCGGATGCCGTCGCCGCACTGATCACCGAGGTCGCGGAGTCGGGTCCGGTCCATGCTCTCGTGCAGGTCGCCGGCGGAGCACGCGGCACCGACCGCATCGAAGACGGCACCACCGAGGACTGGCAGTGGATGTACGACGCCAATGTGCTGTCGACGCAGCGGCTCGTCAAGGGGCTGCTGCCGCTGCTTCGTCGTGCGGCCGCCGCCGACGGCCACGCGGACACGATGTTCATCACGTCGACCGCCGCGCAGGTCGCCTATCCGGGCGGTGGCGGCTACAACGCGGCGAAGGCCGCGGAGTCGATGCTCGTGCACGCACTGCGTCTCGAGCTCAATGGGGAGCCGATCCGCGTCTCCGAGGTCGCCCCCGGCATGGTGCACACCGAGGAGTTCACGCTCAACCGCCTCGGCGGCGATGCGGCAGCGGCCGAGTCGGTGTATTCGGGAGTCGACGCGCCGCTCGTCGCCTCCGACGTCGCCGACGTGATCGCCTACGCTCTGGACGCTCCGGGACACGTCAACCTCGACCTCATCACGATGCGCCCTGTCGCGCAGTCGGCGAACCACCTGCTGGCGCGGGGGCCGCTCCGCGTCCGCTCGACGGACTGATGGCAGCCCGCACCCTCGCCGAGCTCGCCGCCGACGGAGAGATCGATCCGGGATGGGCGGATGCGCTCGCCCCGGCGCAGGACGTGATCACGGGTCTGGGGGAGCGACTGCGGGCGGAGCAGGCCTCCGGGAACGGCTATCTGCCCGAGGGGCGTCACGTGCTGCGCGCCTTCCGCCGACCGCTCGACGACGTGCGCGTGCTCATCACCGGCCAGGATCCCTACCCGACTCCCGGGCATCCGATCGGTCTCTCCTTCGCCGTCGATCGCGATGTGCGACCGCTGCCCCGCAGTCTCGGGAACATCTACAAGGAGCGCGAGAGCGATCTCGGCATCCCGCCGGCACCGCACGGAGATCTCACGGCCTGGACCGACCAGGGCGTGCTCCTGCTGAACCGGGTGCTGACCGTGCGACCCGGTGCCGCCGCCTCGCACCGGGGCTGGGGGTGGGAGACCGTCACCGAACTGGCGATCCGGGCACTCGTCGCCCGGAACCGTCCGCTCGTCGCGATCCTCTGGGGACGGGACGCCGCGAACCTGCAGCCCCTCCTCGGCGACACCCCCGTGATCGCCTCGGCGCACCCGTCGCCGCTCTCGGCCAGCCGTGGCTTCTTCGGCAGCCGACCGTTCTCGCGGGCGAACGACCTGCTCGCGGCACAGGGATCCGAGCCCGTCGACTGGCGCGTCGAGGGCGAGCTGCCCCTAGGCTGAGCGCATGCAGTTCGAACCGGGTGATCGCCGCCGCGTGCTGCCGCGTCATCTGCGGCCGGCGGCGGCTCCCGAGGTGTTCGCCTACTCGATCCGCCCGGCGCGCAGCGCGGACCTGCCGCACGTCCGCGAGATCTACAACCACTTCGTCAGCAACTCGGTCGTCACTCTCGACGATCGGCGCAGCAGCATCCCCTACTGGCGGGAGAAGTTCACCCTCCTCAGCAGACTGGCGCTGCCGTTCCTCGTGGCCGTCTCACCGGCCGGCGTCGTCCTCGGCTACGCCCTCGCCCAACCGTGGGCCGGCAAGAACGCCTATCGCTACACCGTCGAGGACTCGATCTACCTCGGACCGGGTGCCGGGGGCAAGGGGCTCGGAGCTGCGCTGCTGCAGGCGCTGCTCGATGCGTGCGCACAGCGAGGCATCAGAGAAGTGGTCGCGGTCATCAGCGACACCAAGGCCGAGGCCTCGATCCGATTGCACGCCCGGCTAGGCTTCGTGGAGGCCGGGCGGATGGGCGGGGTCGGCCACAAGTTCGGACGCGAGCTGGGCACGGTCTACATGAAGAAGGCGCTCAAGCCGGCCGGTCGGCGTCGGTTCTTCGGCGCCGCACGCTGAGGCTGCTCAGTCGGCCTTCTGTTCCGGGATCACCGGGATGGCCGCGAGGAGCGCCTTGGTGTAGTCCTGCTGCGGTGACAGCAGGACGTCGGCTGTGCGCCCGCGCTCGACGATCCGCCCGTCCTTCATGACGATCACCGTGTCGCACAGGTTCTGCACCACGCCGATGTCGTGCGACACCATCACGAGCGTGAGGTCCGTGGTGCGACGCAGGTCGATCAGCAGCTCGAGGATCTGCGCGCGCACCGTGACGTCGAGCGCGGACAGGGGTTCATCGCCCACGAGGATGCGGGGCCCGTGCACGAGTGCCCTGGCCAGTGCGATGCGCTGGCGCTGACCGCCCGAGAACTCGTGCGGATAGCGGTCCGCCATCTCGGCGTCCAGTCCGACCTGCGCGAGGACCTCGCGGACTCGCGCACGGCGGTCGCCGTCGATGTCGAGCGCCCACAGCGGCTCGCCGATGATCTGTCCCGCCGTGAGACGTGGATCGAGCGAAGCGTAAGGATCCTGGAACACCAGCCCGGTCTCGCGCCGCAACCAGTGCAGCGAGCGGGCGGAGGCCCTGGCATCGACCTCCCGGCCACCGATCGAGATCGTTCCCGAGGTCGGGGTGTCCAGGCCCAGGAGCAATCGGATGAGAGTGGACTTGCCGGAGCCGGACTCTCCGATGATCCCGACCGACGACCCCTCCACGATGTCGAGGTCGGTCTCTGCGAGCGCGGTCTGACGTCGGGTGCGCTCGAGCGCGGTCCGCTTCGGGACCACGAAGTCTCGGCGCAGAGCTCGCGCCTCGATCAGGCTCACGCGGTACCTCCGTCCGGACGCCACAGGGTGGCAGTGGCATCCCGCAGCAGACCTCGGGTGACCTCCGATGCCGGTGATCGCAGCAGCGTCGAGACCGGTGCGGCTTCGACGACCCTGCCGTGCTCGAGCACCACACCGTCGACGGCGACCTGCGAGAGCACGGCGAGGTCGTGGGTGATGAACACGAGGGACATGCCGTCCTCCTCGACCAGCGTCAGCAGCAGGTCGAGGATCTCGGCCTGGATGGTCACGTCGAGAGCGGTCGTCGGCTCGTCGGCGATGAGCAGTCGAGGTCGGGCTGCGAGGGCCATGGCGATCGCGACGCGTTGCCGCTGTCCGCCGGAGAGCTGGTGCGGATAGCGGTCGATGATGGTCTCGGGGTCGGGCAGGCGCACGCGCGTCGCTTCAGCGATCGCACGCTCCCTCGCCTCACGACGTCCGATCCGTTCGTGGATGCGGATCGATTCGGCGATCTGCCGGCCGACCGTGCGGATCGGGTTCAGGGCTGTGCGCGGCTCCTGGAAGACCATGCCGATCTCGTCGCCGCGGATGCGGGCCAGCTCGCGGTCGGGGAGGCCGATCAGCTCTGTGTCGTTCCAGCGGATGCTCCCGCTCGCGGTCGCCCCTTCGGGCAGCAGACCCAGCAGCGACAACGCGGTGAGCGACTTGCCAGATCCGGACTCGCCGATCAGGCCGAGACGACTGCCGTTCGGCACCTCGAAGGAGACGCCGTCGACGACGCGTCGCCCGTCGATCTCGACGACGAGGTCGTTCACGCGCAGGCTCATGCGATCACCGCCGGAGTGTGCACCTCGGCCGCGCGATGGCGCAGCGTGGGATCCGTGGCATCGCGGAGCCCGTCTCCCAGGAGATTGAGCGCGAGGACGGTGAGCGTGATCGCAAGTCCCGGCCAGATGGCGGAAAGCGGGTGGACGCCGATGTAGCGCTGCAGGTCCGCCAGCAGAAGTCCCCAGCTGGGCTCGACCACCGACGCACCGAATCCGAGGTAGGACAGTCCGGCCTCGGCGAGCACGGCGACCGCCATCGACCAGGACAGCTGGACGATGAACACCGGAGCGACGTTCGGAAGCAGATGGCGGACGAGGTTCTGCGCGGGGGTGAGGCCCGACGCCTGAGCTGCGAGCACGAAGTCGCTCTGCTGGACCCTGCGGAGCTCGGGCCGGGTGACCCGCGCGATGTTCACACCGAACCCGATGCCGACCGACCAGATCACCACCCACAGCGATCCGCCCCACACCGAGGAGATCATCATGGCGATCAGCAGGACGGGGAACGCGATGAGGATGTCCACGAGCACGGCGACGGTCTCGCGCAACCAGCGTGCGGTGAGCGCACCCAGCGCGCCGAGGGCGATGCCGACGATGGTGGCGACGATGCCGGCGCCGATGCTGACGAACACTGTCGTGCGTGCTCCCGCCATGATCAGACTCAGGATGTCGCGCCCGGTGTCGTCGGTGCCGAGCAGGTGCGGCCAGCTCGGAGCGAGCCAACGATCCCGGATCTCGGACGCCTGCGGATCGAACGGCGTCCAGAACAGCGACACGAGAGCGAGCAACGCGATCGCGGCGATGACGATGAGGCCGAAGCGTCCGGTGGCGGTGCGCCACAGCCGGGGGAGCCAGCGCATGCTCAGGCCGCCTCTCGCTGCCGGGGGTCGATCGCGCGGTGCAGCAGATCGACGAGGAAGCCGACCACCAGGACGAAGCCGGTCAGCACGAGCAGTTCGCTCTGCACCTTGATGAGGTCGCGCGCACCGACATCGGCGACCAGCATCCGTCCGATGCCGGGCAGGGTGAACAGCTGCTCGATCACCACCGATCCGACGATGATGCCTGCGACCTGCAGCCCGAGGACCGTGACGATCGACAGACCCACCGCGGGGATGCCGTGACGGATCAGCGCCGAGGTGCGGGTCAGCCCCTTCGCTGCTGCGGTGCGGACGAAGTCCTGCCCTGCGGCTTGCAGCGTCGCGCTGCGGACGAAGCGCAGGAGCATCGCGCCCTCCACGACGCCGATGGTCAGCGCGGGGAGGATGAGCGACTGGAACGCCGTACCCGGAGTCGCCCAGCCCGTGCGCGGAAAGCCCTGGGGCGGTAACCAGCCGAGCCAGACGGAGAACACCACGATGAGCATCATGCCCGCCCAGACCACGGGGACGGCGGCGAGAGCCTGCGCACCGACGCTGAGCGCGGTGCCTCCAGGGCGTCCGCGTCGCAGAGCCGAGAGGATGCCGAACGGCACCGCGATGAGCACCGCGATCAGAAGGGACATCAGTCCGAGCGGCACGGTCACCTGCGCCTTCAAGACGATCTCCTCGCCGACGGATGCTCCGGACAGCAGTGACGTACCCAGGTCGCCACGCAGCAGGCCGCCGATCCACTCGACGTACTGCGCGAGCAGGGGGCGGTCGAGGCCGAGAGACTCGCGCAGAGCCGCGACTTCGTCGGGCGAGGCCTGCGTCCCCGCGATCAGCTGCGCCACGTCACCGGGGAAGACGCGCAGCGTGAGGAAGATGAGCACGCTCGCCACGAGGAGCCCTGCGATCAGCAGGGCTCCTCGGACGAGCGCGTAGCGGATCATCGAGCCGGGGCGGGATCAGTTCTCGGTGTCGGTTCTCACTCGCCGGAGACGGTGACGCCGGCGAGGTTGATGCGCGAGTTGATCGAGTCGGTCGGGAAGCCGGAGACCACCGAGCTCACGGCCGTGAGCGTCTCGCTGTTGTACAGCCAGTCGGCGGCGTGGTCCTCGGACACGATGCGGGCGGCCTGCGCCAGCAGCTTCGCGGACTCGTCGGGGTCGATCTCGGCGAGCGCCTGGGTGTAGAGGTCCTGCACCTCGGCATTGTCGTAGCCGAAGTAGTAGTCGGGGTTCGCGAAGTTGCCGAAGTCGCGGGGCTCGACGTGCAGCACGTAGCTCAGGTCGTAGTCATGGTTCGTGTAGACGTCCTCGAGCCACGTCGGGAACTCGACCGAATCGACCTCGAGGGTCACGCCGACCTTCGCGAAGTCCGAGATGAGCACCTTCGGCACGGTCGTGCCGTAGAAGCTCGGGATCGTCAGCGTGAGGTCGAGCTCTTCGTGGCCTGCCTCCTTGAGCAGCTCCTTCGCCTTCTCGGGGTCGTAGGAGATGACGTCCGAGAGGTCTTCGTAGCCGGGGTCGAGCTCGGGGATGGGGCCGTACAGCGTGGTGCCGGCGCCGACGGCCTCGACCAGGGCGTCGTGGTCGATCGCCAGTCGCAGGGCCTCGCGCACGCGCACGTCGTCGAGCGGCGCCTTGGCGTTGTTGAACGCGAGGGTGGCCTTGTCGGTCGTGCGACCCGTGGTGATGGCGAAGTCCGTGCCGTCGAACTGCGTGGCGAGGTTCGGGTCGACGGCGGTGAGCACCTGCACTCCGCCGTCGAGGGCGTTGTTCACTCCGGCGGTGAAGTCGTCGATGTACTGGAACTCGACCTCGGCGATGCTGGCGGCGTCGCCCCAGTAGTCGTCGTTGCGGGTGAAGGTGATGGCGCTGCCCTTGTTCCAGCTGGCGAGGGTGAACGGTCCGGTGCCGTTCTCGGCACCCTGCAGGTCGGTGGTGTCGTCCTTCTGGAAGACCAGACCGGCGGGGCCGGTGAGAGCGAACAGGAAGTTCTGGTTCGGTGCCGACAGCACGATCTCGACCGTGCGGTCGTCGGTCGCGGTGATCGACGTGACGGACGCGAAGTCGGCGTTGCCCTGCAGCGTCGAGTCCGTGCGCACCGCTTCGTAGGAGGCGACGACATCGGCGGCGGTCAGCGCGGCACCGTTGTGGAAGGTGACCCCTTCGTTGAGCGTGAAGGTGTAGGTCAGGCCGTCATCGGAGACGGTGTGCTCGGACGCGAGCCGGTCCACGATCTCGTTGTCCTCGGTGCGGCTGACGAGGCCCTCGTAGATGTTGTCGATGAGGATCTGCTCGAGCGCTGCACCACTCGTGTGGCGGATGTCGAGATTCGTCGGCTCGAGGACGAGTCCGACCTGGAGCGTGGCGTCGGGGTTCGGAGTCCCGACCGACGTGCTTTCCGGGTCGGGCGAGCCCGCGGGGGAGCAGGCGCTGAGCGCCACGGCCGAGACCGCGAGTGCGGAGATCAGTGCGAGGCGTCGGGTACGACGGAGCATGGGTTTTCCTCTCGGTGCGGCAGGTGCTGTGTGCCGGTGGATCGAGCCTAGGGAACGGGAACGGCGGGAGGGCCGGTGATCGATATCTGAGGTCACAAAGTCGCAGCGGTCAGCGCGGTGCGGTCGCCGCGATCAGAGCGGCGAGCTCCGCTGGGGCGGTCTCCTGGACGTTGTGGGTCGCATCGACCGTGATCAGTCGTGCGGCGGGGATGCGGCGCTGCAGGTCGGCGGCATCCTGTTCGCTCACGAAGCCCCGCGTCGCGCGCACGACGGTGAGTGGAGCACGGACGCCGGCGAGATCGTCCCACCCCGTCTCGCGGAGCAGACCGGGGGATGCCGCGGAGTCGGGTCCGTGCGCCGCGAGCGCGGCGGCGGCGAGATGGGCGAAATGGTGCTTCCACTCGACGCGGCCGTCGGTGCGGACGCGCGTATTGAGGAACACCCCGCGTTCGGTGTCGGGGCGGGAACCGCCGAAGCCGAGCGCGATCGCCTTGTCGACGAGCTCGTCACGTGTGGCGAAGTCCGTGGGGCCCTCGTAGAACTGGCGCAGCGCAGCGGGGCCTGCCGAGGGGTCGATGCCCGGCGTGATGTCGACGATGACGACACCCGAGACGAGGTCGGGGTGCGCGGATGCGAGCGCTGCCGCCGTCAGCCCGCCGAGCGACTGGCCGACCAGCAGCTGCGGGCGCTGCGTCCAGGTGCCGAGCGCGACGGCGACGTCCTCGGCGAGCGGATGCGCCGTGTAGTCGGCGTCGTCCCGCCAGGAGGAGTCGCCATGGCCGGCCAGATCGATCGCGAGAACGGGAAGGCCGAGAGCGAGCGCGGTGGTGTCCCAGGTGTGCGCGTTCAGCCCCGCACCGTGCAGGAGCGTCACGCGCGGCGGCTCGTCGCCGAAGCGCAGTGCGCTGAGGCTGCGCCCATCCGGCAGAGTGAGCTCCTGTCGGGTGACCGGGGGGAGGGGCACGCCGAGGGCTTCGGCCTGTGCGGGAAGATAGCGGAACTCGCTGTTGTCGATCGCCACGAGCACATTCTGCTCCGACACGGGCGATGCCGCGAAACCGCGGATCACTATGCGTAATATATTCACGCAATAGGTGGGTGAAATGCTCTGGATAACGATAACGGTCTTGCCATATTGATCTCACCCCGCACCCAGCCCCTCACCCTTGTGGCCCGCTCCACTGCCGTCGCGATGCCGATCTCGGCAGCATCCCGCCGAATATCATGGGGTGATGAGTGAGACGCGAGTGCACCTCTCCAAGACCGAGCCCACGGCATACCGGGCGCTCGACGACTTCTCCCGGACCGTCGGCGAGATCTGCCGCGCGAACGGGATCAGCGAGCGTCTCAAGGAGCTCGTGATGATCCACTGCTCCCAGCTCAACGGATGCGGCTTCTGCACCCGCATCCACGTCGACCGCGCGCTCAAGGCAGGAGTGGACACCGACACCCTGATGCAGATCGCCACGTGGCGCGAGAGCGGCGTCTTCGACGACCGCGAGCAGGCAGCACTGGAGCTCGCCGAGGCGTTCACGTTCATCTCGGAGGAAGGGATCTCCGATGAGGTGTACGACAGGGTCGGGAGCGTGTTCACCGAGAAGGAGTACGCCGCGCTGAGCTGGGCGTGCGTCTCGATCAACGCGTTCAACCGCATCGTGATCGCCGGCCGCTACCCCGTGCCGCCCCGCGTCGCGGACGGTGCCACGGCATGACGGTCCTCCGTATCGATGGCGTCGCGAACATCCGCGACGTCGGCGGGATGAGCGCCCTCGGCGGACGTGTGCGTTCCGGCGTGCTGCTGCGGTCCGGGCAGCTGTCCACGGCGACGGACGCGGGTGCGCGTGATCTCGGGCAGCGGGTGCGACGCATCGTCGATCTCCGAGACGGCGAGGAGATCGCCGCCGAACCCAGCGAGATCGATGGTCCTGTCACGACCCACCTGCCGCTCTTCCTGGGCTCGGTCCGATCGTTCTTCGAGACCGACACGAGCCTCGATGAGCTGTACCGACACCTGCTCGAGGAGAGCGGTGAGCGGCTCGTCGAGGCGCTCCGGGTGATCGCCGGCGGCGACCCCACGCTCGTGCACTGCACGGTCGGCAAGGACCGCACCGGAGTGACGATCGCTCTCGCTCTCGACGCGGTCGGTGCGGACCGCGAGGAGATCGTCGCCGACTACGCGCTCACCGAATCGCAGCTTCCGGAGGAGCGGAATCGGCGTATCGCGGCGTACATCCGCAGCGCTCATCCGGAATCGACCAATGCAGTGGCGCTCGCCACGCAGTCGCCGGGGCCCGTGATGGAGGGGCTGCTGGCGTACATCGACGACCGGTGGGGATCGACTCGCGGGTTCCTGCGTGCGAACGGTATGACGGATGCGGAGATCTCGGCGCTGCACGCGGCTCTCGTCGAACCCGTCGACGGCACAGAGCCGCGCTAACAAGGTTAGGCAACCCTTCTTTGGTGCTACACTGAGGAGATCATGGAGACCTCCCTCGAGACCCGCACCCCGCGTGCCGAGCGTCGCGCCGCGCGTCGGCGATCGCACCACCTGGTGACGGCCGACGAGAAGTCGCTGCTCGAGCTCGAGACTTTCCTCGCGACGCTTCCGCTGTGCGCTTCGGGCCGGATCTTCATCGAAGTCGCCGACGAATCCGAGATCACGCTTGTTCAGGCCCCCGGTCGCATGACGGTCACGTGGCTCGACCGGTCGCGGCGATCCGGCGCTCCGGGATCCGGTCGTGCCTGCGCTCCGGGGCAGGCACTCTCCCGCGCGACCTGCGCGTGGGCGGACGAGATGCTCTGCGACGACGACGATGAGACGCGCATCACCCTGCTGGGCGGATTCCTCGGCACCGCCGACATCGTCGATCACCTGACATCAGCGAGAGGCGTCGACGCCTCGAGAATCTACGCTCCCGAGCGTTTCGGCCTGCTTCCCGCCGCCCGCTGAGCGGTCGAGCGCCGAACGTAGTTGCCGTCCTCCAGACCCGCCTCGATCTCGAAGCGGTTGCGCAGCGGGTCGCGACCCGCGAAGAGATACAGGACAGGCATGAGGAAGCCGTAGCGCAGCCACTGCGTCTTGTGCACCGCCTCGTGCCGCAGAACCGCGTCGCTCGGATCGACGTCGCCGGTGAGGAAGCACCCGCCGACGCAGACGCCTCCGCGGTTGAAGGTCCAGGCCGGCATGCCCCGGAACACCCACAGTCCGGAACGACGCTCCACGGGACCCGTGCTCCAGAGCGAACCCCAGATCCAGCCCACTGCGGTGCCCCACCAGTATCCGAGGCGGCTGATCGGTGACCGCAGCAGGAACGCCGGAATGCGTCGGTCGGATCGCCGTCCGCGCGCGAGTACCTCGTCGGCGACGGTGCGCCAGTCCTCGCTCACGCCACCGCGCCGACGAGGCGCAGCAGCGCGCCCAGGTCATCGACGGCGTCTGCGGGACTACGCGGGGCGAAGCCTGAGATCGTCGCGCCGGCGAGAGGAAGACGTTCTCGCAGGCGGCGCACCGCCGCGCTGAGCGCCGCCGTGCGGACACCGAACGGAGCAGGATCCGAGACCCCTGCGAGCTCGGAGGGATCCAGCACATCGACGTCGATGTGCACCCAGACACGACGGGCGCCGGTCGCCACGACGGCGTCGGCGAGCGCATCCTGATCGTCGAGATCTGACACCGAGAGAGCGCGCAGTCCATCGACCTGCTCGATCTCCGCGTCGTCGAGACTCCGCATCCCCACCGTGACGACCCGATCGCGGGCGATTCCGGAGTCCAGGGCGAGTTGAGGTTCGCCCTCGCCGAGTACCGCTCGCAGGGCCATCCCCGAGAACGCGCCCGACGGTGAGCTCTCGGGCGTGTGCAGGTCGCCGTGCGCGTCGCACCAGACGACCGCGAGGTCATCGCGCTCGGGCAGTGCGTCGAGAGCTGCGACCGTGATGCTGCAGTCGCCGCCGATCAGGACGGTGCCGTCGCTCAGCGCCTCGCGCACGAGTTCTCTCGTGCGCAGCAGCGAACTGAGGCGCCGCACACCGGTGCCGAGCGATTCGCCTGCCTCGACAGGGACATCGAGCACGGTGGTCGCGGCCCGTGGAAGATCACCGGCGATCGCGGATGCGCCGTCGACGAGGAGCATCGCCCTGGCGGCGGGGGAGCCCTGCCACTGCGGGACGACGAGGAAACGAGCCATGGCTGCCTCCGATAAGGAAAGAGCGGATGCTCCGGACCGAGGCCCGGAGCATCCGCGAGGTGATGTCAGGAGCCTTCGATGGCCTGACGCTGTGCGGCACCGCCGGACTTGAGCTCGGCGAGACGGGCCTCGACCTCGGTGAGCTCACCGAGGTCCTCGAGGCTCTCGAACTGGGCGTCGAGGCTCGATGCCGCGAGCTCCGCCTTGCCTGCGGCCAGCGCCTCCTGACGACGGACCTTGTCCTCGAAGCGGCCGAGTTCGCTGGTCGGGTCGAGGACGTTGATCGACTTGACCGCGTCGTGGACCTTGCTCTGAGCCTCGGCGACCTTGGCGCGGGCGAGGAGCTCGCTGCGCTTGTTCTTCAGCTCGCCGAGCTTCTCCTTCATGCCGTTGAGGCCGTCCTTGAGCTTGTCGACGATCTCGGTCTGCGCCGCGATCTGCGGAGCGGCAGCCGTGGCCTCGCGCTCGGAGCTGATCTGGCGCTGCAGCGCGATCTTGGCGAGGCTGTCGAACTTGTCGGCATCCGCAGCGTTGCCGGCCGCACGCATCTCGTCGGCCTTGCGGCTCGCCGCGAGCGCCTTGTTGCCCCACTCGGTGGCGGACTGGACGTCCTCTTCGTGGTCGCGCTCGAGGAGACGCAGGTTTCCGATCGTCTCGGCGATCGCGGACTCGGCGTCGGCGATGTTGTTCGTGTAATCGCGGACGAGCTGATCGATCATCTTCTGCGGGTCCTCGGCCGAGTCGAGGAGCGCGTTGATGTTCGCCCGGACGAGGGTGGAGATTCGCCCGAAGATGGACTGCTTGGTCATGCCTGTTCCTTTCAGAGGGTGCTGCTCGAGATCTTCACTTGTTCGGCTATGGATTGTCAGAAACGGCGTCCGCCGGATCGGCCGGATCTGCCGCTGGAGCGGCCGCCACCGCCCCCGAAACCGGAGCTGCGGTATCCGCGGCTGCCGGTGGAGCGCCAGCTGCTACCGCTGCTGCGGTGGGATGATCCGCCGCCACCGCCCGAGATCAGACCACCGATGATCCCGCCGAGGATGTCACCGGCCAGACCGGATCCACCGGAGCCCTGCGAAGAGCCGCCGTAGGGTCCCGAGCCCCAGCCCGGCCCGACGGAGTAGGACGAGTAGTCGGAGCGTGCGTGCTCGCTCGCCTGCCCGGCGAGGTCGATGGCCTGCTGCGCCGCGGCGAGAGCCTGTTCGGGGTTCGATGCCCGCAGCGATACGGCCTGCCCGAACAGCGACTCCGCCTGGGAGAGGCGCGTCCGTGCGGTGCTGCCCACGCTTGCCCGCCGCGTCTCGAGGTACTCGCGGGTCGTGCGGATCTGTGAGTCCGCCTGGGCCATGACCTGGTCGAGCATCTGCTGGGCGCGCCGTGCACGCTCCGCGCTCTCCCTGCCCTGCGCGATCGCTCCGTCGATCTGGGCGTTCGCCGCGCTCAGGGCTGCCACAACGCGACGGGGACTGCGAGCGGTACCCGTGAGGTTCGTCTGTGCGAGGGCGAGCTGCTGCTCGGTGGTGCTCGCTGCCTGGGCGATGGTGCCGGTGGGATCGGGCAGCTGCCGGGCGGCGGCGAGATCGCCCTGCAGCTCGGCGATCAGCGCCTGGGACTGCGTCTCGAGCGCGCCGAGCTCGCTGTCGAGCGACGTGATGGCATCGACCAGCTGATGGGCCTGAGCGACGGCCTGTTCTGCTGTGCGGATCGCGAAGGCGGCGTCGCCGGATCGCGAATCCGTGATCGCATTGGCCGCGGCGGCGATCGACTGATCCGCCAACGCCACGCGTTCGCGTGCCTGGTCGGGATTGTCGGCGACCGTGGTCAACTCGGCGGGATCGTACGCCGCGGTGAGAGCTGCGAGTGCGGGAGCCGCTGCGGGCAGCCGCTGCTCGAGGGCGGCGCGTTCGGCGCGCACGCGGTCGAGCTCTTGCGGGGCGTTCTCCTCGAGCCTGCGGAGTGCGTCGAAGGCATCGGTGTTCGCGTCGAGGACGTCGTCGATCTCCTCGCACAGCGTGATGATGCGGATGTGCCACGCGCGACGGTCGTGCAGCGAGTCTTCGACCTCGTCGTCGAGCTTCTGCTTGAGGTCGAACGCCTCCGACATCTTCGCGGATGCGGTCTCGATCGCCGCCGAGAACTCGGCGGTGGCGGCGTCGCCGAACTGGGCGACCGCGAATCCGAGCTCCTCACGGCTCGAGGTCAGGGCGTCGTCGGCCTGCACGAGGGCGCTGCCCGCCTGGGTCTCGACCTGCGCGTCGGTCAGCGTCGAGAACGGGTCGTTCGGGTCGGGCTGCTCGGGCATCGCCCCGCGCTCGCGGATCTCCGCCGCCCGGCGGGATCGACGGATGCCGGCGATGACGAGCCAGATCACGACGGCGAGGACGACGATGCCCGCGATGATGAGCACCACGCGCAGCGCACCGGCGCCGCCGTCGCCCTGCATCTCATCGGCCGCGAGAGTCACGGCACCGTCCCAGTCGTTCTGCGCCATGAGAGGCTGCATGCTGTCTTCGATGTCGTCGAGTGCGCCGTCGCTGATCGACCCGCCCACGGGCTGGGAGATGTAGTAGTTGCGGCCCTCGACGGCGACCGCGAGCAGGTACTGCTCGGTGCCGAGACTGTTGTTCTCGGCGACGGCGTCGGCCCATTCTGCGGCATCCGTCGGGTCGGTGAAGTCGTCGACGAAGACGACGAACAGATCGGTCTGCGAGTTCTCGCTGAGCGTCTGCAGCCGCTCCTCGATGCTCTGCCTCTCGGCGGCGGTCAGCACTCCTACGTCATCGGTGACGTAGCCGGGGTCGAGGGGGAGGGGAGAGGTCGCGGACGCGGCGCTCACGGAGAGCGCTCCGACGAGAGCCGACAACGTCAACGCACCCACGGCGAGCCAGCGAGTCTTCATGCTGATTCCTCCGACCGGCCGGTGCCCCATGGCACGAGTCTATGCATTGGCGCCGACACGCGACAGCATGCCGAGCCGGTTCGGCGTTCGCCCTGAGCGGAGACACATACGCTGGAAGGCATGGACGACAGGTACGGATCCGATGTGCTCGCTGCAGGCTGGCGCGACCATGGCCGCAAGCCCGTTCCCGAGGTCGCAGCTCAACTCGACCTCGTCGTCGAGGTGGCCGAGGACGGCTACTGCGGAGCCGTGACGAAGGTGCAGGGCGGCACGGTCGAACTCGAGGACTGGAAGGGCCGCAAGAGGATCTTCCCCCTCGGCGGGGGATTCCTCATCGAAGGCAGGCCCGTGAAGCTCATGGCGCCGGCCGCGACGCAGTCGGGTCCTCGCCGGACGGCATCCGGATCGTTCGCCGTCGCCGACCAACGCGCGCGCGTCGCCCTGCCCAGCCGGATCCTGGTCGAAGGCAAGCACGACGCCGAGCTCGTGGAGAAGGTATGGGGAGCAGACCTGCGGGTCGAAGGCGTCGTGGTCGAGTTCCTCCAGGGCGTGGACCTGCTCGACGGACTTCTCGCCGAGGAGCCGCCCAGCGCGACCCGTCGCTACGGCGTGCTGGTCGACCATCTCGTCCCCGGATCGAAGGAGTCCCGCATCGCCGACGCCGTCGCCCGAGGACCGCACGGACGACATGTGCGGATCGTCGGGCATCCGTTCGTCGACGTCTGGCAATGCGTCACGCCACGGGCGCTCGGGATCGCGAAGTGGCCGGAGATCCCCCGGGGGACCGACTGGAAGACCGGCATCTGCCGTGCCTTCGGCTGGCCGCACGAGACGCAGGCCGACACGGGACGCGCGTGGCAGCACATCCTGTCGAAGGTGACCACCTATCGGGACCTGGAGCCTGCGTTGCTCGGACGCGTCGAAGAGCTCATCGATTTCGTGACGGAGCCCGCCGGGCGCTGAGCGCGCCACCCTTCTGCGGCAATTCTCACTCTCTGCGGCCGTTTTCGCGCGGATGGGCCGCAGAAGGTGAACACGGCCGCAGAACGGGAGAGCGGATGCCGCGGACAGAGGCGGCGATGAGCCCCGACTACCCTGGAACCATGCCCGAACCCCGTACCTTCCGTGACGAGCCGGTGTCGTTCGTGCGCCGCAGCGGCCGAATGTCCGACGCGCAGGAGCGCGCCTTCGAAGAGCTCGCCCCCCGGTACCTGCTCGACGTTCCCCGCGACATCGCCTGGACCTCGGTGCACCCCGAAGCGCGGCTCGATCCGTCTGCTGAGTATGGTCGTGAAGCCGACCTGTTCGTCGAGATCGGGTCGGGGCAGGGACACGCGATCGTGTCCGCAGCAACCTCACGGGCCGATGACGACTTCCTCGCCGTCGAGGTCTTCCGCGCCGGACTCGCGCGCACCATGCTCGACGCGGATCGCGAGGGTGTGCGGAACCTGCGTCTGGTCGAGGCCAACGCGCCCGAGGTGCTCTCCTCGTACCTTCCCGAGGCCGCGGCCGCGGAGGTCTGGATCTTCTTCCCCGATCCCTGGCACAAGAAGCGCCACACCAAGCGACGGCTCGTGCGGCCGGGCTTCGGCGACCCGGCGGCTCGGGCCCTGCGCGACGGTGGCCTGCTGCGTCTCGCGACCGACTGGGAGGACTACGCGCTGCAGATGC
Source organism: Microbacterium sp. ZW T5_45 (assembly GCF_044987415.1). Taxonomy (NCBI): domain Bacteria; kingdom Bacillati; phylum Actinomycetota; class Actinomycetes; order Micrococcales; family Microbacteriaceae; genus Microbacterium; species Microbacterium sp. ZW T5_45. The sequence goes on from NZ_JBJDRJ010000009.1 coordinate 55,209, forward strand.
GCGAGGTCCTCGATGCCGAGCCGCTGTTCGAGCGGGCGTTCGAGGGGGAGTGGGCGCCGAGGTTCGAGGGTCGAGTCATGACCGCTTTCGAGCGCAAGGGCATCGCGAAGGGGCGCGACATCCGCGACCTCGTCTACCGTCGGAGCGACCGGGCATGACCGAGGCGCGGGTCGCGACGGGGCTGTCTCCCGCCCTGCTGCCCGCGCTGCTGGTGTGCGCCGCCGCGCCGGCGTTCTTCGTCGCGAGGATCCCGTGGCTGGGCTGGGTTCTCCTCGGTGCCGGTCTGCTCGTCGCCTGGCTGATGGAGCGCCGAGGCACCGCCGTCCCGGACGCGGTCGTGAGCATGGGCGCTCGTCGCGAGAGTGCGAAGACGATCGGCATCCGTCGTCAGCCGTCCCTCGTGCGCGACCTCTCGCTGATCGCCCTCGGTCTGCTCATCGTGAGCGTGATCCCGCTGGCGGCGGAGCTCGACGACGCGGCGATGCTGCGATTCTCGCTCGCACTCGGCGGTGCGGTCGCCGTGCCGTATCTCGTCTCGCGCTACCTCTATCGGGACCGGGCGATCCGTTTTCCTTGGCGCACCGGACGGCGATGGGGGCGCCTGCAGTGGGGCTGGCTCGTCGCCGTGCTCCTGCTGGGCTGGCTGATCCTGCCCTTCTACTTCATCACCAGCGGGGTCTACCAGAACTGGCCCGTGGTCGACACGCCCGACCTCATCGCGCGGTTGTTCGTCGGGGTCGGGGCGGTGGGCATCTGGGACGAACTGTTCTTCATCTGCACGGTGTTCGCGCTGCTGCGACGGCACTTCCCCGACCTGCTCGCGAACGCGCTGCAGGCCATCGTCTTCGTGTCGTTCCTGTGGGAGCTCGGCTACCGTGAGTGGGGGCCGCTGCTGACGATCCCGTTCGCGCTGCTGCAGGGCGTGATCTTCCTGCGGACGCATTCGCTCGCGTACGTCGTGACCGTGCATCTGCTGTTCGACGCCGTGGTGTTCGGTGTGCTGGTGCACGCGCACAATCCAGGTCTGCTGCCGATCTTCCTCGTCTGAGGTTTCGTCAGCCCGCGCCGGCGCGGCAGAATCAGAACATGCTCATCGCCGGACTCGTCCTCGCCGCGGCCGCAGCCGCCTTCCATGTGTTCATCTTCGCGCTCGAATCGCTGAAGTGGACCGAGCCCGAGACGAGGAAGATCTTCGGGGTCGCGAGCGAGGCGGATGCCGTCACGATGAAGCAACTCGCATTCAACCAGGGCTTCTACAACCTGTTCCTCGCGCTCACCGCTCTTCTCGGCGTCGGGCTCACGATCCTCGGTGCTGCCACCGTCGGGATCACGCTCGTGCTCGCCGGCACGGGCATGATGCTCGCCGCGGCGCTCGTGCTGATCCTCTCCGACCGCACCAAGGCGCGGGCCGCACTGATGCAGGGCACCCTGCCGCTGCTCGCCGTCGTGGCGACAGCCGTGGGCGCCTCTCTCTGACGGCGCGCGCGACGCGCTCTGCCGGGGTTCCGCCCCCACCAAAACGGGGGCCGACACGCCACCCGTAGGACGGAAACCGTGGTCACGTCCGACGGCTGGCGTGTCGGCCCCCGAAGTGGTGCCGGAGCGGAAGCGGTGCGGCGGGCTCAGAACCTCAGCAGCACCTTGCCGACGCGGCCGGGGGTGTCGCCCGAGCGCACGGCATCCGCGACGTCGGCGGCGTCGAAGACGCCGGCCACCGGAAGCGTGAGCGTGCCGTCGCCGACGCGCTGGATCAGCTCGCCGAACAGGGCGCCGCGGGTGGCGGCATCCATCGTCTGGCTCACCTTGCTGCCCCAGAAGCCTTTCACGGTGGCCTGCTTGAAGATCACATCGCCCGATGCGATCTGCATGATCGGCGAGTCCATCGCACCGAAGGCGACGAGCGTGCCGTTCTCGGCGAGCAGTGACAGGACGTGTCCCGAGGACTCCCCGCCCACAGAGTCGACTCCGGCGCGGATCGCGGCACCCGCGGTGAGGGCGGCGGCCTGCTCCCTCCAGTCGTCCTGGTCCGTCGCGACGACGTTCTCGATGCCCTGGGCCCGCAGCTCGTCGACGCCGGCCGAGCGGCGGACGAGGCCGAGCACGTGCACGCCGCGGGCGGCGGCCAGCTGCGCGAGCATGCGTCCGACCGCACCGTTGGCGGCGTTCTGCACGATCCAGTCGCCCTCCGAGACCTCGAGGAACTCGAGCAGGCTGATCGCGCTGAACGGCATCGAGATCAGCTGAGCGGCGCTCTCGTCCGGCAGCGCCTCTGGGACCGGGATCAATCCGGCGGCGTTCGCGACGACGTACTCCGCCCACACGCCGAAGGTGCCGCCGGTGGCCACTCTCTGACCGACGGCGAGCGAGTCGACGCCCTCGCCGAGAGCGTCGACGATGCCCACGGCCTCGGTGCCGGACGCGGCGGGGAGGTCCGGCACGAATCCGTAGGTGCCGCGGATCGTCCAGATGTCGTGGTTGTGGATCGGAGAGAGCAGGATCCGGAGACGGACCTGTCCCGGCCCGGGTTCCGGAAGCGGACGCTCCTCGACGGAGAGGACATCCTCAGCAGGGCCGAAGCGGTGGTGGATCAGTGCGCGCATGTCGGTCCCCCTCAGTCTTCTGAGACGGTGATGTCGACGTCGATGTTGCCGCGGGTCGCGTTGGAGTAGGGGCACACCTGGTGCGCGGCATCCGCGAGGGCCTTGGCCTGGTCGTGCGGGAGATCGGGGATCACGACCTCGAGCTGCACGGCGAGGCCGAACCCGCCCTGACCGTTCGATCCGATCTGCACGCGGGCCCCGACCGAGGAGTCCGCGATCGACACCTTCTGCGCGCGGGCCACGGACTGCAGGGCGGAGTGGAAGCACGCTGCGTATCCGGCGGCGAAGAGCTGCTCGGGGTTCGCGCCGTCGCCGCTGCCGCCCATCTCCTTCGGGATGGCGAGGTCGAACTCCACACGTCGGTCGCTGGTCGCGACATGGCCGTTGCGTCCGGCTCCGGTGGCGAGGGCTTCAGCGGTGTACAGGGCTTCCATTCAGGATTCCTTTCGTCGGCCGCCGCTCGTGGCGGCGGGGGTCATGGCAGCACCCTGCAGCAGGGCGGTGATCTCGTGGAGCTCGGCGATGAGCCGGTAACGGCGGTCGTCGTCCTGGATGCCGGCGATCTCGGCGATCCGACGGTGCACAGGCGCGACCTCGGCGCGCAGCGCCCGGCCCTGTTCCGTCAGCGACACGGTGACGACCCGTTCATCGGCAGCGCGTCGTGCCTTGACGACGAGATCGGCCTGCTCCAGGCGGCGCACGAGAGGGGAGAGGGTTCCCGAGTCCAGGTGCATGACATCGCCCAGTGAGCCGATGGTCTGCTCGCCCTCGGTCCACAGCACCGCGAGGACGAGATACTGCGGGTACGTCAGTCCCCACGGCTCGAGCAGCGCGCGATAGCTCTGGGTCATGGCGCGGCTGGCGGAGTACAGCGAGAAGCACACCATCTCATCGGTTATCGTCACTTTCAGATCATTGCACGCAATTCAATTGTGCACAACTTATCTGTGAAGGCGCAGACTCCATGCTCACGAGGTCGACCTCAGGCCGCGACCAGCGGGGCCCGGCCTGCCAGTGCTGCAGAGAGGGCGCTGTGCAGGGCGGCGCCGATCCGGGGTCCAGTCACCATGCGCAACTCCATCGATGAGGGCGGTTCGAGACCGGGCAGAGGGAGCAGGCCGGGGGCGTTCGCGAAGGAGGGCGGGAGCGCGGTGATGCCGACCCCCGCGCGCACGGCGTCGAGGACACCGAGCAGATCCAGGCACTCGCGGCGGATCGTCCCCGCTGACCCCACGGCGGAATCGAGGATCACGGATCGCAGCGTGCACGGTTTCGTGAACACCACGAGGTCCGAGGCGGGGGTCGCCGAGTGCGCCGACGATCCGTACCAGGTCAAGCCGATGTCGGCGACGCGTTCCGCGCCGGGGAGTCCTGCGGCGAACGTCAGTGCCACGTCGACCCGATGTCTGTGCAGCAGTTCACGGATGTGCTCGCTGCGATGCGTGCGCAGACGGATCCTTCTCCCTGGGTGATGTGCGCGGAGCACATCGGCGGCCGCCACGAGCATCGGCGTCGTGGCCAGGTCGCTGGCCGCGATCACGAGATCGTCCTCGGTCTGGGCGCTCACCGCCTCGACGGCATCGTCGTGCAGCGCCACGATGCGGTGGGCGTGCCGGGTGAGCTCATCGCCGGCCGGGGTGAGCGCGATGCCGCGGCCGATGCGCTCGACCAGATCGACGCCGAGCTCGGCCTCCAGGCGCCGGAGATGTCCCGAGACAGTGGGCTGCGAAACGTGCAGGGCGGCCGCCGCTCGACCGACGCCGGCGAAGGCCGCCACGGCGACGAGGCTGCGGAGGGCGTCGATGTCGAGGCGCTGCATGTCGTCATCCCCTCACCGCCTTCTCGTCGTCGAGGCGCATTCATTGCAATTCCTGATGGATCCGACGTCGCGAGCGGAGGGGATCGGATGCTGAAGCCATGCGAACTCCCACCCCGCTCCTCCTCGCCGCGACCGCAGTCCTCTATGCGCTCAACTACCCGCTCGGTGCGCTGGCCCTGCAGAGCATGAGTGCGTTCCTCATGATCACCCTGCGGTTCCTCGTCACGGCTGTCGTGATGTGGCTGGTCGTGCTGCTGGTGCGCCCCTCCCTCCCGCAGGGGCGGGCGTGGTGGCACGCGGTCGGTGCAGGTCTTCTCGTGCAGGGCGCGCAGTTCCTCGGTGCGTACTGGGCCATGAGCCACGGTGTCGGCGCGGGTGTCACTGCGCTGATCGTCGCGATGAATCCGGTCGTGGTGACCCTGCTCACCAGCATCCTGGAGCGTCGTCGTGACTCCTGGCGATCGTACGGGCCCGTCGTGCTCGGTGCGATCGCTGTGATCCTCGCGTGCGTGCCCCGCATCGCGAGGGACCCGTCGCTCGGGGCTGCGGCGCTCGCCGTGGTCCTGGCGCTGCTCGGTCTGGCGATCGGCTCTGTGTGGCAGGCGCGTGCGCTCTCGGACGTGTCTCCGGTCTCGTTCACCGCGATCGGTGTGACGGCGTCATTCCCGCTCGCCGCGGTGTTCGCGCTGAGTGTGCCGCGACGGGTGGATCCTGGGGCTCACACCTGGGCGTTGTTCGTGATCGTCGCGCTCGTCGGTCTGGTGGGGACGACCCTGTATGCGACATCGGTCCGGGTCGTCGGGCCGCGCAGGGCATCGATGATGTTCGCGGTGATTCCGGCGCTTGCCGCCGTGGGCTCCTGGGTGCTGCTCGATGAGCCGCTGGATGCGGGCATTCTCATCGCACTCGTCCTCGGATGCGCGGCGTGCCTGTGGGATCTGCGACGTGCGCGCACCGGCTCACCACAGGTATCCGTCGCGACCGTCGAGCGCGAGTCCGTGTCGAGCGATGTTCGGCTCTGACGGACGCTGAGGGCTGTCAGGTCGGGGGCATCCAGCCCGGATCCGGTCCGATCGCCGCGGAGATCCGTCGGCTGGCCGCGCCGAGCTGTCGGGCCTGCGCCGCGGAGAGGCTCTCGAACACCAGGCTGCGCACGAGGGCGTGATGTGCCGGTGTCGAGGCGAGGACGATCTCGTGCCCGGCATCCGTCAGTATGCCGAGCGTGAATCTCCCGTCGTCGGGGTCGGGCAGACGGCGCACCCACCCCTTCTTCTCCAGGCGGGTGATCGCGCGTGACAGTCGCGAGAGCGTGCTGTTCGCATATCCGGCGAGCACGCTGAGGCGGAGCTTTCGCTCGGGAGCCGAGTCCAACGCGAACAGCAGCCCATGCTCGAAGTGCGTCAGTCCGCTGTCGCGCTGGAGTTGAGCGTCGAGGGCAGCGGGAAGGCGCTCGAGCATGGTCGCGACGGCGACCCAGATCTCCAGTTCCTCGGGGTGCAACGGTGGATGCGCATCGCCTTCTGGCATTTCTCCAGACTAGGGCACGCTCATCGGCGCCGATCGGGACTTGACTTGCTCAGGCACGCGATCGGGTCGTAAAATTACTTGCGCAAGCAAGTGAAAATGGCGATGGCATCGCGGAACGGAGACAAGACATGGACCTGGGGCTTCACGGCAGGACGGCGTTCATCAGCGGGTCGACACAGGGGATCGGCTACGCCATCGCGTCCGCGCTGGCGGCGGAGGGGGTGCGCGTCACCTTGAACGGTCGGGACACGACGCGTGTGGAAGCCGCCGCCTCCCGACTGCGCGCCGAACAGTCCGACGCCGAGGTGTCGGCGGTCGCGGCGGACTTCGCGAAGCCGGATGAGGTCCGAGCGCTCATCGCATCGTTGGGAGAGGTCGACATCCTCGTCAACAACGTCGGGCTCTTCGGCCTGGCCGAGTTCGCCTCGCTCTCCGACGAGGAATGGGCGCGCTACGTCGAGGTGAACGTCATGAGCGGGGTACGGCTGTCGCGCGCTCTGCTCAGCGGGATGATCGAGCGCGGCTGGGGGCGCGTGGTGTTCATCAGCAGCGAGTCCGGGGTGAACGTCCCCGCGGACATGGTGCACTACGGTGTGACGAAGGCGGCGATGATCGCACTGGGGAATGGTCTCGCCAAGCTCACGCGTGGGACGGATGTCACGGTGAACACGGTTCTGGGAGGGCCCACCTTCTCGGACGGAGTGGCGGCGAGCGTCGCTGCGGTCGCCGACGCGCGGTCGCTGCCCGCTGACGAGATGAAGCGAGCGATCATCGGTCAGAACAGCACGACCCTGATCGAGCGGTTCCTCGAGCCGTCGGAGGTCGCGGATCTCGTCGTGTATCTCGCGAGCGCTCGGGCGTCGGCGACGAACGGTGCCGCGCTGCGCGCCGACGGCGGTGTGCTCACCTCGATGCTGTGAGCACACCGGGTGACGGATGCCGAAGGGGTGTGCGCGCCGATACGCGCGCACCCCTTCGGGATCGGTGGATCAGCCGGCGGCCGGCGCGATCTCGTTCGGAGTGACGTCGAGCTCGGTGCTCGCGAGCACCTCACCGGTCGTGAGATCGACGGCGTGCACGCTGTTCGATGCGGGCTCGGTCACGTAGGCGATGTCGCCTGCGACGACGATCGCGGGGTGGGCGTCCTGCCACTCGACCGGGCTCTCCCACGGCTCGATGACCGGGTACTCGTCCGTGATCTCGCCCGTCTCGGGGTCGAGGACGTGGATCGATCCATCGGCGGCGAGGATGTAGGCGAGGTCTCCGGGGCCGCGGGCGACGTCACGGAAGGTGTACTCGACGCCCTCGGGTAGCGGCACGACCTCGTAGGACTTCTCCGCGGTGTCGATCAGCGTGACGGCGTTCAGCAGATAGCCCTCGGCATCCGGGTCGTTCTTGTAGTCGCCGACGATGATCGGGCTGGTCTCGCTCACGTAGGCGTTGCCCATCCGGCCGTAGGGCTGGTCGGGTGCGGCGAGCTTCGTGATCTCTCCGTCCGCATAGATGAGAGCGCCGTCCTCGCAGCCGAAGACGACGGCCTCGTCCTGCGCCGTACCCTCTCCGTGCACGCCTGGGCACTGGTCGGAGCTCGCGATCTCGGTGCCGTCCTCATCGGTGACGACGATGCCGTTGCGGCCGTCGGCGTTGCCCACCGTCGTGAGGAATGTGCCGTCCTCGAGCAGCACGGACACACCATGGTGCGCCTCGACCCCCTCGATCGTCTCGACCACGGGCAGCGTCGTGGATTCCGTGAGATCGGCGGTGTCGAAGATGGTCGTGTCGCTCGTGCCGTCGGCGTAGAGGATCGTCTTGCCGTGGTGACGGACGACGTGGCCCGGGGTGTCGGCCTCGAACACGAGGTCGGTCAGAGCGGCATCGTCGGTCGTCCCGGCGGCCGTGTCGAGGACCTGGAAGCCCTCACTCATCGTCACCATGACGTGCCGGTCGTCGCCTGCGGGGTTGAGCCGCGTGAACGGTTCGGACTCGAAGTCGGCGACGGTCTCGAGCGTCGTGCCGTCGAGCACGAGGATGCCGCCCTCGTACGAGATCGCGACCCGCGGTCCGGCCTCGGACGGGGAGGCGTCGCTTGACGAGGCCGGCGCGGCGGGTGCCGTCGCGCACGAGGCGAGCGTCGCGGCTGCGCCGAGCGCCGCTGCACCGAGCACCGCTCTGCGGAAGGGGGAGGTCTTCATAGGGGGTCCTTCTCTTTCAGGGTCTGGTCTCAGGGGCTGAGACCTGTGGTGATGCGCTCGGTGTTGACGCGCATCATGGTCAGGTAGTCGGGGGCGTCGCCGTCGTCATCCGTGAGCGACTCCGTGAAGAGCTCGATCACGTCGACATGCACGTCCGCCTCGTCGGCCAGGGCCCGCACGAGCCGGTCCGGCGAGGAGGACTCGGCGAAGACGGCCGTCACCCCCGTCTCGTCGACGGCCTCGACGAGATCGGCGAGATCGGATGCTGAGGGGGCGGCGAGTGTGGTTCCTCCGGGGATCACGGCCCCCACGATCGTGAGGTCGTATCGGTCTGCGAGGTAGCCGAAGACGTGGTGGTTGGTGACCAGCGCACGATTCTCCGCAGGGATCGCCGCGAAGGCGTCGGACATCTCCGCATCCAACGTCTCGAGTTCCTCGCGGTATGCAGAGGTGCTCTGCGCGACGGCATCCGGATCGACGCCGTCCAGCGCAGCCAACCTCGGACCGAGCGCATCGACGAGGTCGATCATTCGCGTCGGATCCGTCCAGAAATGCGGATCCGGCGTGCCGGAGGCATCACCTTCGGCGTAGTCGAGCACGTCGATCGCGTCGCCGGCGACGAAGGCGGGGGCATCGGCGGCATCCAGATGCTGCTGCAGCCCCTCTTCCAGCCCCAGACCGTTCGAGACGAGCAGGTCGGCGTCGCGAAGAGTCGCCGCCTCCTGCGCGGAGATCTCGAAGGAGTGCGGGTCGGCATTCGGCTTCATGAGCGTCACGACCCGCACCTCGCCACCGACGAGCTCGTCGACGACGTCGCCCAGGATGTTCGTCGAGACCACCACGAGGGGGCGGTCGTCGACGGGGGAGCTGCAGGCCGTGAGCATGCTTGCCGCCCCGAGGGCGAGTGCGGCGGAGGCGAGGAATCGGATGCTGCGCATCTCAGCGTCCCGTCTCGGCGGCGAACGCCGGTTCGGTGGCGGTCTCGAACGTGCGGGCGATGCGCGCATCGTCGGCGTAGTCGATCTCGTAGAGGAGCTTCTCGGTCGGCGCGCTGAGGTAGGCGCGCTGCTGGTCGGCGATGAGCGTCGGCGCGGCTCCGGCCGCGAGCGACTCCGCGACCAAAGGGCTCGTCTCAGCGAGAACGGATCCGGTCGCGGCGTCGAGCACGAGGATCCGCCCGTCCTGCGCGAGCGCGAGCAGATGATCGTCATCGTCATCGACCGCTGTCACGTGCGCGAGCGGCGCGGGCGCGGTGAGCAGCGTCCATGCGCGCTGACGCGTGTCGAGAAGGCGGATATCGGTCGGTCCGGCGAGGCCGGCCACGGTCGGCCGGCCCTCGCGGTTGTCGAAGCCGCTCACCGCAGCATCCGGTGCATCCTCCGGGTAGGGGATGCGCTCGACGACGAGCTCGGAACCGTCGACGTGGGCGAGCAGCGCGCCGTCGGAGCAGCCGATCACCGCCCCTACCCGGGTCGTGATGCTGCCCGCGGGGTCGGGGCACGGTTCCTCGGGCCCCGTCGGCTCGCCGCTCGAGTCGTAGGCGGTGACCGTGCCTGAGCCGTCGGTCAGCAGCGCGAAGGAGCCGACCGGGACGACGAGGCCCGCGTGCGGTTCGCGCTCCACGCGAAACAGCTCGCGGATCTCGCCGCGGGACAGGGCTTCGGTGTCGAGGAGCACGGCATCGCCGGAGCCCGCGAACGAGATGCCGGTGCCGCCGGAGGTGGAGCTGTTCGTCGTCGCGATCGTCGCCGCGCCTTCGCCATCGACCGTGCCGAGCAGCTGAGGTTCGGCTCGGTAGTAGTGGAAATGATCGACGTGGTCCCAGGTCCACACGCCGCTGTCGACGATCTGCACTCCTGTGTCGGAGGCGGCGAACAGATAGCGCCCGTCCGTCGTCATGCTGTGTGCGGGGGAGACCTCACCCAGCTCGGTGACGCTCTCGTCGAGCAGATCGAGGTGCGCGACGGTTCCGGTCGGATCGATCGTGGTGAGGCCGAGCTGCGGCTCGGCGACCTCTTCCGCTCCGCCGATCGCGCCGTGGCCGGTGGCGTCGGTGTCGGGCGTCTCCTCAGTCGCACAGGACGTGAGTCCGACGGCGAGCACGCCGAAGAGGGTGGCGGCACGGATGCCGGAGGATACGGCGGTTCTTCTGAGCACAGCAGTCTTTCCTGTCGGAGAAGGGGGATCGGATCAGCGCGGGAGCGCAGGGACGACGGATGTCGGCACCGGGGGAGTCCGGCGGCGGGTGACGGCGGCGCGCGCTGCCCACGACATGAGGGCGAGCAGGACCGCCGATGCGGCGACGGATGCTCCCGCCGCGGTCGCTGCGTACCAGGAGGCGAGCAATCCGGTCGCGACTGCGATGATGCCGAAGGCGCCGGCGAGCAGCATCCGAGCAGGGATACGCGAGGTCCAGTGGCCGGCAGCGACAGCGGGCGCGAGCAGCAGTCCCACGACGAGCATGGATCCGACCGCCTGGTAGGAGGCCACGATCGCGAGGGTGACGAGCCCGACGAGCGCGGCCTGTGCGAGCCGGGGGCGCAGGCCGAGGACCTGGGCGATGCGTGCGTCCAGAGCGAGAGCCACGAACGGCCGGTGGAAGAGCGTGGCCACGCCGAGTCCGACCGCCGCGGCTCCCGCGAGCAGCAGCAGATCACTCGCCGAGATCGCGAGGATGTCGCCGAAGAGGATCGCGGTGGCGTCGGTGGCGAAGCTTCCGGAGTGGGAGATGATGATCACCCCGAGCGCGAGCATCGAGACGAAGAGAAGACCGATGCTGGTGTCGTACGACAGCTTCGCGCGCCGCTGCAGTGCGCCGATTCCCACGCTCATCGCGACCGCGCTGAGGGCGCCGCCGATGAGGACGGGGAAGCCGAGAACCGTGGCGAGGGCGACCCCCGGGAGCATGCCGTGTGCGAGCGCCTCGCCGAGGAACGCCATGCCGCGGATCACGACCCACGTGCCCACGACGCCGCACAGGACGGCGACGAGAGCGCCGCCGATCAGCCCGCGCTGCATGAAGTCCACGGCGAACGGCTCGAGGGCCGTGGTGGAGGGGATGTCGGTCACGTTCAGTGAGCCTAGGGCTTTTTGAGAATGATTATCAAACTCGTATGGTGGAGACATGAACTCCCTGTCCGTCGGGACGGCTCCCTCCGTCCGACTATCCGGTATCCGTCTGGCCTACGGCGAGGTCACGGTCCTGTCGGGCATCGACCTGCACGCCGATCCGGGAGCGCTGACGGTGGTCGTCGGACCCAACGGCTCGGGCAAGTCGTCGCTGCTCGAGATCGTCGCGGGGGTGCGGAACGGGTGGACCGGGCGGCGTCGGGTCGAGGGAGCGGTGGCGTTCGTTCCGCAGCGCGCGGCGATACCGGCGACGCTCCCGGTCACCGCCGGAGACGTGGTCGGCGTCGGCGCCGGGGCGCGTCACGGCATGTGGCGGCGTGCGGATGCCGAGTCCCGCGAGCGGGTCGCGACGGCGCTGGCACGCCTCGAGATCAGCGCGCTCGCGGGTGCGCCGTTCTCCACGCTGTCGGGCGGGCAACAGCAGAGAGCGCTGCTCGCTCAGGGGCTGGCTCGCGGTGCCGACATCCTGTTGCTCGACGAGCCCACCACCGGCCTCGACACCGAGAGCAGCGGACGGATCCGCGCCGTGATGTCCGAGGAGCGGTCGCGGGGCGTCGCGCTCGTGTGCGTCTCGCACGATGAGGCCGTGATCGAGGATGCAGATCGCGTCGTGCGACTCGAAGGCGGGCGGGTCGTTCGCGAGTGAAAGCGAGCGCGCAGACGCGAGAAGACCCCGCCCGGATGGGCGGGGTCTTCGTGATCGTGTGCCCCCGACAGGAGTCGAACCTGCGACCTACGGTACCGGAAACCGGCGCTCTATCCACTGAGCTACGGAGGCGTACCGAACGACGATATCACTGCTCGGAGGTCTCCGAAGACGCACCAGCCTCGGTCACCGGCGCGGCGGCGAGATCCGCGAGGTCGGCCGCCAGCCGTTCCGCCAGATATCGGTGCCCCGCAGTGGACGGATGCCTGCGGCCCACCTCGACGTCGATCACATCCAGATAATTCGCCTCCGTGATCCAGTCCTCGGCGAGCGGCGAGATGTACCACCAGCCGCGGGCACCGGCCAACTGCGCGAGGTCATGGTCGATCCGCACCGTGCCCGCGGCGGCGGGAAGCTCGTGCGGTGCCGGCCCGAGGATCAGGATCTGCGCATCCGGGAAGGTCGCGGCCATCCGGTCCCACGCGGCGTTCACCGCATCACGGTAACCCGCCTCGCCCTGCTCGCGGTCGTTGATCGACCCCTGGAGGATCACGAGGTCGGGGCTCAGCGTGGGGTCGAGTGCCGCGATGCGCTCGCCGAAGGCGGGACCGTCGAGTCCGGGCTTGAGATAGCCGCTGCCGCGCACGCCGTTCACGATCGTCGTGCCGTCGAGCAGATCGGCGAGCACGTAGGCATAGCCCTCGGTGGGGACGTTCGCGGCCGAGCCGTACGTCCAGGAATCACCGAAGACGAGCACGGTCGGATGCTCGGGCAGGACGAGCGGCGACGGGTCGATCGTCACGGTCGTGCCGGCGGCCACCACGGGGGCGGCCGAGGGAGCGGATGACCATGGTCTCCACACGCCGAGAACGACGGCGGCGAGGGTCACGACCAGCCCGATCGCGAGTCCCGCGCGGCGACGTCGACGGCGGGATGCGGCGTGGATCATGGCATGACTGTAGATCACGCGATGCCGGTCGCAAATTCGATCGATGCGCCGCGCCGTAAACTGGGCAGTCTATGAACCCTGAAACGCTCGCCACCGCGCTCATCGACGTCCTCGCACCGATCGTCGAGGCGCGACGCCCCGGCGACCCGATCGCGCTGACGGCATCCGACATCGTCCTCGAGCGTCCGCGCAACCGGGACCACGGCGACTGGGCCTCGAACATCGCGATGCGACTGGCGAAGCAGCTCGGCACCAGCCCGCGCGAGCTCGCCCAGCAGATCGCCGATGGCCTCGCCGCCGTCGATGGTGTGGCGAGCACCGAGGTCGCGGGCCCCGGCTTCATCAACATCCGCCTGGACGCGGCGGCCGCCGGTGCGCTTGCGAAGGTCATCGTCGAGGCCGGCTCCGCGTACGGACACAACGACTCGCAGCAGGGCGTCAGCGTCAACGTCGAGTTCGTCTCGGCGAACCCCACAGGACCGCTCCACATCGGCCACACCCGCTGGGCGGCGCTGGGCGACTCGATCGTCCGCCTGCTGCTGGCGAGCGGCGCGAACGCCGTGCGCGAGTACTACATCAATGACGCCGGCGCGCAGATGGACCGCTTCGCACAGTCGATCCTCGCTGCGGCGAAGGGCGAGCCGACCCCCGAGGGCGGATATCCGGGGGAATATATCACGACGCTCGCCGGTCGCGTGCTCGAGGCCCGTCCCGACCTGCTCGACCTCGCAGGCGACGAGCAGTCCGCGGTCGCGATGGACCTCGCGTACGGACTCCAGCTCGAGGAGATCAAGTCCTCGCTCGGCCGTTTCAACGTCCCCTTCGACATCTGGTTCTCGGAGCGCACGCTGCACGCGAAGGGCGAGAACGGCACGAGCCTGATCGACCAGGCCGTCGATCGCCTGCGCGAGCAGGGTCACGTCTACGACCTCGACGGCGCCGTGTGGGTGCGCACGACCGACTTCGGCGACGACAAGGACAGGGTCATCCGCCGTTCCAACGGCGAGTACACGTACTTCGCCGCGGATGCCGCGTACTACCTCAACAAGGGCGACCGCGGCTTCGAGAACAAGATCTATCTGCTCGGCGCCGACCACCACGGCTATGTGCACCGTCTCAAGGCCGTCGCGGGCGCCGCGGGCGACGACCCGGAGAAGAACATCCAGGTGCTCATCGGCCAGCTCGTCTCGATCCGCGGTGCGCGACTGAGCAAGCGTGCGGGCAACATCATCGAGATGGACGACCTTCAGGCCTGGATCGGCACCGATGCGTTGCGTTACGCCCTCGAGCGCTCGCCCGCGGATTCGCCTCTCGATCTCGATCCCGAGCTGCTGCAGAAGCGCACGAACGACAACCCCGTGTTCTACGTGCAGTACGCGCATGCCCGCACCCACAATGTGGGCCGCAACGCTGCCGACTCCGGTGTCGATCGCTCGGAGTTCGCCCCGGAGACGCTCACGCACGAGACCGAGGCCGCACTCCTCGGCGCGCTGCAGGAGTTCCCCCGCATCGTCGGCTTCGCGGCCGAGGTGCGCGAGCCGCACCGCGTCGCCCGATACCTCGAAGAGCTGGCCGGGCTCTACCACCGCTGGTACGACAACTGCCGCGTGATCCCGCAGGGCGACGACCCGATCGAGAGCGTGCACCGCACCCGTCTGTGGCTGAACGACGCCGCCGGTCAGGTCTTCCGCAACGGCCTCGAGCTGCTCGGCGTGTCGGCACCGGAACGGATGTGAGGCGCGCACCCGAAGGGATGTGAACGACGGGTGCGGCAGGATGGGCTCATGAGCGACGAGAACCCCACGCTGCCGTACCCCGCGTCCCGCGGCGAGCATCCCACTCTCGTGCTGCCCGGCGACGGCATCGCGCAGCAGCCGCCGGCACGTCGACGCCGCTGGCCGTGGGTGCTGCTGATCATCGTCGTCGTGCTCGCCGTGCTCGCCGTGGCCGCGGAGTTCCTCGCTCGGGCGATCCTGCCCGGCGCCGTCCGCTCAATCGTCATCGAGCAGCTCGACCTGCCTGCAGACCAGCAGTTGGAGGTCGACGCCGGTGGCCTCCTCCTCCCGCAGCTGCTCGGCGGGCGCCTGGATGCTCTGCACCTCTCGACCGACTCCCTCACCTGGCAGGGCGTCACCGGAGCGGTCGACGTCACGGCGACCGGAGTCGCGCTCGACGGAAGCACGCTCGACGCGGCCTCGGGCACCATCCGCATCGACGAGACGCAGTTCACGCAGTTGCTCGAGGGCTCGGAGATCCCGGGTGATGACGTGTCCTTCGACGCACCGGATGCGACCATCAGTGGGGAGGTGCAGGTGCTCGGCATGAACCTCCCGGTCTCCGTCACCGTGACGCCTGGTGTCTCCGACGGGGATCTGCAACTGACCCCGCGGTCGATCACGATCGGCGGACTCGCCGTCGACGCGGATCAGGTGCAGTCGACCCTCGGCTCCTTCGGTGGAGAGCTCACCCGGACGCAGACGATCTGCATCGCGGATCAGCTTCCTGCGGGCCTCACGCTCACGGGCCTCGAGATCGACGGCACTGCAGCGGTCATCGATGTGGACGTCGACGGCGGGATCGTCAGCGACGAGGCCCTCCAGCAGCCGGGCAGCTGCGCGCAGGAGTGACCCCGGCTCAGCGGTCCGCGTCCGGACCATCCGCCTCGTGCAGCGCCTGCTGCGCCGCGCGGAGCTCCGATGTCGCGATGCGAACATCGACCTCGGCCCGCTGCACCCGGCGCTGCGGGAACGTGGATGCTCCGAAGCGCGCGCCGACCCGATCCTGTTCCTCCTCGTGCGAGGTGACGATGTAGGCGCAGGTGAGCAGCATCACCTGCGCCGACAGGTTCAGCCAGATGAGCAGAGCCAGCAGCGATGCGAACGACGCCAGCAGCGGGTTGTTCGAGGCCCCGCCGACGAACAGCGCCGACAGCTCCTGCAGAGCCAGCAGACCGACCCCGCCGATCAGCGCACCCGTCCACAGCGACCGCCCCGAGACGCGCAGGCCCGACAGGAGCCGGAACACGCCGACGAGCAGCAGCGCGTCGAGGGCGAACACGACGAGGAGCGACAGTCCACGGATGCCGAGCGCCGCAGCATCCTCGTCGAACCCGAGGATGTCGGCGAGCCACGAGATGCCCACGTTGCCGGCGATGCTGATCAGCGCGGATGCGATGAACGCGGCGCCGATCCCCACCGCCAGCAGCAGGTTCCGCAGCAGCACCCAGATCCACAGCAGATCGTCGTGCGCGGTTCCGGCGATGAGGCGCACCGCGGTGCGCAGCGACCCGATCGCTCCCAGGGCGGCACCCGCCAGCGCCAGGAGCGACACGATGCCGGTGACCGAGAACGCCACGGGGGCGCGCAGTTCGTCCGCGTCGACCACGCCGTCCGCGCCGATCAGGCCCGGCACGGCGGACTGCACCGCGTCGATCAGCGCACGCCAGGCGTCGGGGTTGCCCGAGAGCCAGAGGCCGGCGACCGAGAATCCGAGCAGGAGCCCGGCGAACACGCTGAACAGCGCGCGGTACGTGATGCTGTCCGCGAGCATGGGCCCTCGGCGCTCGCTGTAGAGCAGATACGCCCGCACCGGCCTGAGAGTCAACGCCCAGCGGATCGCCGCGGCGATCGCACGGGGGATCGGACCGGGGGTGGCGGGAGCGCTCGTCTGCATGGGGGTGCTCATGCCGCCACCCTATGAGCCGATGGAGGGGAGCCACAGGGGATTGACGCGGCGCGTCACCCTGACCAAGCCGCAAGTGGCGGTGCCCTAGAATCGGGTCAGCTCGAACCGCGCCCCGCATGCGCGTTCCCTCCCCATGATTGGTTCTCCGTGCATTCCGCTGCCGACTCGCTCGCTCCCGACTGGCTCGTCGTCCCCGAGGATGTGAACGACCTCGTCACCGCGGTCTGGCCGGCCTCCGCTCGGAGGGACGCCGACGGCGCCCTCGTGATCGCTGGCGTGAGCGCACCCTCCCTCGCGCAGACCTTCGGCACCCCGCTCCTCGTCCTCGACGAGGACGAGGTGCGCACCAGGGCCAGGACGTTCCGCGAATCGTTCGACGCAGCCGCCGCTGAGAACGGCACGACCGCGCAGGTCTACTACGCCGGCAAGGCGTTCCTCAGCACCACTGTGGCGCGCTGGGTCGTCGACGAGGGGCTCAGGGTCGACGTCTGCACCGGTGGAGAGCTCGAGGTCGCGCTCGCGGCAGGAGTCGCTCCCGCGTCGATCGGCTTCCACGGGAACAACAAGTCCACCGCCGAGCTCGAGCGCGCCGTCGAGGTCGGCGTCGGATCGATCATCGTCGACAGTGCGATCGAGATCGAGCGGCTCGCCGCCATCACTGCCCGGCTGGATGCGACGCAGCGCGTCTTCGTCCGAGCGATCAGCGGTGTGCACGCCGAGACCCACGACTTCCTCGCTACGGCGCACGAGGACCAGAAGTTCGGCTTCCCGCTCGAGGACGCGGCGGCCGCCGTGGCCCGCATCCGGGAGATCCCCGGCCTCGAGCTCGCCGGCCTGCACTGCCACATCGGCTCGCAGATCTTCGGGGTCGCCGGATTCCGCGAGTCCGCCTCCCGTCTTCTCGAGCTGCACGCCGAGCTCCTCGAGGGCGGCCCCGTACCGCAGCTCAACCTCGGAGGCGGATTCGGCATCGCCTACACGCGTGTCGACGACCCGACGCCGATCCAGACACTCGCCGGCGAGATCGTCTCCGCCGTTGCCGAGGGCTGCGCGGCGCGCGGCATCGACGTTCCGGCACTCGCCTTCGAACCCGGTCGCGCGATCATCGGCACTGCCGGGGTCACGCTCTACGAGGTCGGCACCACCAAGGACGTCGTGCTCGAGTCGGGGGCTGTGCGCCGCTACGTGAGCGTCGACGGCGGCATGAGCGACAACGCGCGGCCGGCGCTCTACGGCGCGCAGTACTCGGCGCGACTCGCTTCGCGCACCGGCATCGGCGCACCGCAGCTCAGCCGCGTCGTCGGCAAGCACTGCGAATCCGGAGACATCGTCGTCGACCACGAGTACCTCCCCGAGGATCTCGTCCCCGGCGATCTGCTCGCGGTTCCGGTGACCGGTGCGTATTGCGCCCCGCTCGCGAGCAACTACAACCACGTACCCCGTCCGCCGGTCGTCGCGATCCGCGACGGCCGGGCACAGGTCATCGTCCGCGGCGAGACGATCGCCGACGTGTTGGCACGGGATGCCGGGATCGTCCCGGCTTCCGTCGTCACCGCCGAACGCTGACCGATCCGCCGCAGGCGGATCAGCTTCACCGATACATCTCCGAAGGAGTCCCCATGACTGAGTACCGACGACTGCGCGTGGCGCTGCTGGGCGCCGGAGCGGTCGGTTCGCAGGTCGCGTCCCTGCTGCTGCGCCACGGCGATGAGCTCGCCGACCGCGCGGGTGCCGCTCTCGAACTGGCCGGCATCGCGGTGCGCGACGTCGATGCGCCGCGCGACGTCGACCTGCCGCGCGAGCTGTTCACCACCGACGCGGAGTCGCTGGTGCTCGGTGCGGACATCGTGATCGAGCTCATCGGCGGCATCGAGCCGGCACGCACGAGCATCCTGCAGGCCATCGGTGCCGGCGCCGACGTCGTGACGGCCAACAAGGCGCTGCTCGCGACCCACGGTCCCGAGCTCTTCGAGGCCGCCGATCGCGTGGGCGCGTCCGTCTACTACGAGGCCGCTGCGGCCGGGGCGATCCCGATCATCCGCCCGCTGCGCGACTCGCTCGCCGGCGACCGCGTCGTGCGCATCATGGGCATCGTCAACGGCACCACGAACTACATCCTCGACCGCATGGACACCGAGGGTGCGGACTTCGCCGAGGTGCTCGCCGACGCGCAGCGCCTGGGCTACGCCGAGGCGGACCCGACGGCCGACGTCGAGGGTCACGACGCCGCGCAGAAGGCCGCGATCCTCGCGAGCCTGGCCTTCCACACGACGGTCCCGCTGGAAGCGGTGCACTGCGAGGGCATCACTTCGGTGACCGCATCGATGATCCAGGAGGCGCGTGCCGCCGGATTCGTCATCAAGCTGCTCGCCGTCTGCGAGCGGATCGAGGTCGACGGTGCCGAGTCGATCTCCGTGCGCGTGTATCCCGCGCTGGTGCCCCAGTCGCACCCGCTGGCCAACGTGCACGGAGCGAACAACGCGGTCTTCGTCGAGGCCGAGGCCGCAGGCTCGCTCATGTTCTACGGTGCCGGCGCCGGTGGCGTCCAGACCGCATCCGCCGTGCTCGGAGATGTCGTCTCCGCCGCGCGTCGGCACATCGCCGGCGGCGTGGGGGTCGGCGAGTCGACCAGGGCGAACCTCCCGATCGTCCCGATCGGTCACGTCACGACGCGCTATCAGATCACCCTCCAGGTCTCCGACGCACCCGGAGTGCTCGCCACGGTCGCGAGCACGCTCAGCGACGGCGGCGTCTCGGTCGCCACGGTCGTGCAGACCGTCGAGGGCGAGGACGAGCCCACCGCGCGTCTCATCATCGGCACGCACCGCGCCACCGAGGAGGCGCTCAGCGCCACCGTGACGGCTCTCGCCGAGAGCCCGGTCGTCGAGCGCGTGGTCTCCGTGCTGCGCGTCGAAGGCGAATGACGATGCCCGTCGGACGCACCGTCGAGGTCACGGTCCCCGCGACCAGCGCCAACCTCGGCCCCGGCTTCGACACGCTCGGCCTCGCGCTCAGCGTCTACGACACGCTCGAGGTCACCGAGCTGCCCGCCGGTGAGCTCGAGATCGAGGTCGAGGGATCCGGCGCGACCGAGATCCCTCGAGACGCCTCGAACCTCATCGTGCGCACGATCGAGCACGTCTACCGCGACCTCGGTCGCCCCATGCCCGGACTGCGCATCTCCGCCGTCAACGGCGTGCCGCACGGGCGCGGACTCGGCTCGTCGGGTGCCGCCGTGACCGCGGGGATCCTCGCGGCCAAGGGTCTTCTCGAGGGCGAGGTCGAGATCTCCGACGAGGATCTGCTGCGTCTCGCCACCGAGATCGAGGGTCATCCCGACAACGTCGCACCTGCGCTGTTCGGCGGACTCACGATCGCATGGGTGGGGGAGAAGGGGCCGCAGCACAAGAAGCTGCTCGTGCACCGCGGGGTCTCACCGCTCGTGCTCGTGCCGTCGTACACGATGTCGACCTCCAAGGCCCGCTCTTTGCAGCCGCCGCAGGTCTCCACCGAGGACGCCGTGTTCAACGTCTCGCGGTCTGCGCTGCTGATCGCCGCGCTCATGCAGAGTCCTGAGTTGCTGCTGGACGCCACGGCCGATCGCCTGCACCAGGACTACCGCGCCGAGGCGATGCCCGAGACGCAGCGGCTCGTGCAGGCGCTGCGTGCCGAGGGATTCGCCGCGGTCGTCTCGGGCGCAGGCCCGAGCGTGCTCGTGCTCGCCGACGGGCCCGGCAGCCGCCAGGATGCCGTCGAGCTCGCCACTCGCATCACCGACACCCCGTGGGAGGCCCTGCTGCTCGCCGTCGACGTGCGTGGTGGTACAGTGGGGAATCGAGCGGAGGGCTCCACGTAACTGCGTGAATCTGGCCCCATTGCAACTCTGCAGGACCCGCACGCAAACCCTTCACGCACTGTTCTTCTGAGACACCAGTGCCGAAGCCGGCTGGCGCCGAGCGTCAGCCCGTGCGATCGTGCGCAGCACCCGTTGCGCGCGTGACGCTCATGTCTCCGAGACCAAAGAGGGAGCACTCGTGGAGAACTTCTCCGAGACCCAGAACGACGCGGCACCCGCCGCAGAAGCAGCGGCACCCGCCGCCGAGACCGTCGCCGCACCGGCGCGCAAGCGCGCGCCTCGTCGCGCGACGACCGCCACCGCCGCAGCGAAGGCCGAGACCGCGGCTGCGGTCGAGTCGGCCGCAGCCGTGGAGTCCGGGCCCGCGCCCGACTCCGCACCCTCCGAAGCGGCTCCCGCCGAGGACGCAGCGCCCAAGGCGAAGGCCCCCCGTCGCAGCCGTGCGAAGAAGGCGGATGCCGAGGCACCCGCGGCCGATGCCGCCGCTGCGAGCGAGGCACCGGCCGCTGCAGACGCCCCGGCCGACGCGGCCGAGGCCCCGGCGAAGGCCCCCCGCAGCCGTCGCAAGAAGGTCGAGGCCCCCGCCGCGGAGGCCGCCGCCGAGACGACCTCATCCGATGAGGCCGCCGTCGAGGCGCCTGCGGAGAAGCCGGCTCGCGCTCCGCGCAAGCCCAAGGCCGACAACGCCGCACCTGCGGAGACCAGCTCCGACGCGTCAGTCGAGAGCACCGCACCTGCCGCCGAGGCGCCCAGCGAAGGCGCCGATGGCGAGGAGCAGGGCGGCCGTGGCCGCAGTCGCAACCGCAGCCGCAGCCGTGGTCGCGGACAGGCCGGCAACGGTGGCAACGCGAACGCCAACGGCAACAACACGAACGGCAATGGCCAGTCCTCGAACGACAACGGTTCGCAGAGCGCATCCGCCGACGATGAGCAGGGCTCGTCGAATGGCCGCAACCGCCAGCGCAACAAGCGCCGCACCGGCGGAGCCCCGACCGACGAGTTCGACACCGAGATCGGCGAGGACGACGTCCTGATCCCGATCGCCGGCATCCTCGACGTCCTCGACAACTACGCGTTCGTCCGCACGACCGGCTACCTCGCCGGGCCCAGCGACGTCTACGTCTCGCTCGGCCAGGTGAAGAAGTACAACCTCCGCAAGGGCGACGCGATCGTCGGCTCGATCAAGCAGCCGCGCGAAGGCGAGCAGCAGGGCCGTCAGAAGTACAACGCCCTGGTCAAGGTCGACTCGATCAACGGCCTGTCGGTCGACGACGCCGCCACTCGTGTCGAGTTCGGCAAGCTGACGCCGCTGTACCCGCAGGAGCGCCTGCGCCTGGAGACCGCTCCCGAGAAGCTCACGCAGCGCATCATCGACCTCGTCGCCCCGATCGGCAAGGGTCAGCGCGGCCTCATCGTCGCCCCGCCCAAGGCGGGCAAGACGATCGTCCTGCAGCAGATCGCCAACGCGATCGCGCAGAACAACCCCGAGGTGCACCTCATGGTCGTCCTCGTGGACGAGCGTCCCGAAGAGGTCACCGACATGCAGCGCACGGTGAAGGGCGAGGTCGTCGCCTCGACCTTCGACCGCCCGGCTGAGGACCACACCACGGTCGCCGAGCTGGCGATCGAGCGTGCCAAGCGTCTGGTCGAGCTCGGCCGCGACGTCGTCGTGCTGCTCGACTCGATCACCCGCCTCGGCCGTGCGTACAACATCTCGGCACCTGCATCCGGTCGTGTGCTCACCGGTGGTGTCGATGCATCGGCGCTGTACCCGCCCAAGCGCTTCTTCGGCGCGGCACGCAACATCGAGAACGGCGGATCGCTCACGATCCTCGCCACGGCGCTCGTCGAGACCGGATCCAAGATGGACGAGGTCATCTTCGAGGAGTTCAAGGGCACGGGCAACAGCGAGCTGCGTCTGTCGCGTCAGCTCGCCGACAAGCGCATCTTCCCCGCCGTCGACGTCAACGCGTCCAGCACCCGCCGCGAGGAGATGCTCCTCTCGCCCGACGAGGTCAAGATCACCTGGAAGCTGCGTCGCGCCCTCGCGGGCCTCGACACCCAGCAGGCGCTGGAGGTCGTGCTCGGCAAGCTCAAGGAGACGCACTCGAACGTCGAGTTCCTCGTGCAGATGCAGAAGTCGATCCCGGCGCCGGCGAACGGTTCGGGTCACGGGCACGAGAACAACATCCGCTGAGCCGTGTTCGAGTCCGTCCAGGCGCTCATCGACGAACACCGCCGGGTCCAGGAGGAACTCTCCGACCCGGCGGTGCACGCCGACGCCGCTCGCGCGAAGCGCGTGAATCGCCGCTACGCCGAGCTGTCGAGGATCGTCGCCGCCCACGCCGCGTGGGTGGCCGCATCCGACGACCTGGATGCCGCACGTGAGCTCGCCCGCGAGGACGAGGCCTTCGCAGACGAGATCCCCGCGCTCGAGGACGGACTCCAAGCGGCGCAGGAGAAGCTGCGTCGGCTGCTGATCCCGCGCGACCCCGACGACGCCCGTGACGTGATCATGGAGATCAAGGCGGGGGAAGGCGGCGCCGAGTCCGCTCTCTTCGCCGCCGACCTGCTGCGGATGTACATCCAGTACGCCGCGTCGAAGGGGTGGAAGACCGAGCTGCTCGAGCGCAACGAGTCCGATCTCGGGGGCTACAAGGACGTGCAGGTCGCGATCAAGGGATCGTCCTCCGATCCCGCGCAGGGCGTCTGGGCCCACCTGAAGTACGAGGGCGGAGTGCACCGCGTGCAGCGCGTCCCGGCGACGGAGTCGCAGGGGCGCATCCACACCTCGACCACCGGCGTGCTCGTCTTCCCCGAGGTGGACGAACCCGAAGAGATCCAGATCGATCAGAACGATCTGAAGATCGACGTGTTCCGCTCGTCCGGGCCCGGCGGGCAGTCCGTGAACACGACCGACTCCGCGGTGCGCATCACGCACGTGCCCACCGGCATCGTGGTGTCGATGCAGAACGAGAAATCGCAGCTGCAGAACCGCGAGGCGGCCATGCGCGTGCTCCGAGCGCGCCTGCTCGCGAAGCAGCAGGAGGAGCTCGACGCCGCGGCATCCGACGCCCGCAAGTCGCAGATCCGCGGTATGGACCGCTCCGAGCGCATCCGCACGTACAACTTCCCCGAGAACCGGATCGCGGACCATCGCACCGGATTCAAGGCGTACAACCTCGACCAGGTCATGGACGGGGCGCTCGGCCCGCTCATCGACAGCGCGATCCAGGCCGACGAAGAGGCGCGACTGGCGGCGGTCGGTTCCGAATCCTGAGCCCGGCTCAGCGATATGCTCGGGCCGTGATCACCTTCCTCATCCGCTCCGCGCTGTACCTCGCCTCTGCGGGGATCGGTCTCATCGTCGCCGACCTCCTGCTCGACGGCTTCCGTATCCAGTGGGACCGCTGGTGGGGCTTCGTGATCTGCATCGTGATCTTCGCCGTGCTGCAGAGCGTGCTCGCTCCCGTGGCCTCGAAGCTCGCCGACCGCTACGCGCCCGTGCTCATGGGAGGCATCGGCATCGTCTCCACCCTGATCGCGCTCGTGATCGTCGTGCTCTTGCCGATCGGCGGGCTGCGCATCGTGGACGCCACCGGCTGGCTCCTCGGAGCCGTGATCGTGTGGCTGGTCACCGCGATCGGCAGTGCGCTGCTGCCGATGCTCTTCCTGAAGAGGAAGCCCGAGCAGCGGAAACGCTGAGACTCAGATCGAGTAGTCGGGCGCGGTCAGCAGCGCTCTGCTGTCGTCTCCGCTGAGCCGGGTCCGCGGCTTGGCCGGCACGCCGACGAGGACGCTGTCCGCGGGGGCGTCCCGGGTCACCACGGCGTTCGCGCCCACCACAGAACGCGCGCCGATCGTGATCGGACCGAGGATCTTCGCGCCGGCCCCGACGGCGACGCCGTCTCCGAGTGTCGGATGCCGCTTGCCCGAGTCCCGCGTGCGCCCGCCGAGGGTGACGCCGTGGTACAGCATCACGTCGTCACCCACCTCGGCGGTCTCGCCGATCACGACGCCCATGCCGTGATCGATGAAGAAGCGTCGGCCGATCGTCGCGCCGGGGTGGATCTCGATCCCGGTCAGCCATCGTGCGATCTGAGAACCCGCTCTGGCGGGCAGGCGCAGGCCCCGTCGCCAGAGGGCATGCGACACCCGGTGCGCCCAGATGGCGTGCAGCCCGGGGTACAACAGAGCCACCTCGGCGCTCCCTCGGGCCGCGGGGTCACGCAGTTTCGCCGCCGCGATGTCCTCGCGCATTCGACCGATCATGCTCATCGAGACGGTTCAGCTCTCGCGGAGGTCTTCGAACAGCGCGGTGGAGAGGTAGCGCTCGCCCGTGTCGGGAGCGATCACGACGATCGTCTTACCGGCGCTCTCTGGGCGTGCGGCGACCTTGAGCGCCTGAGCCACGGCGGCACCGCTCGAAATGCCCACGAGCAGGCCCTCGCGCGCCGCGAGCGCGCGTGCGGTCGAGATCGACTCGTCGAACTCGGCGGTGATGATCTCGTCGATCACATCGCGGTCGAGGATCGGCGGGACGAAGTTCGGGCCGATGCCCTGGATCTTCGCGGGTCCGGGGTGGCCCTCGGAGAGCAGCGGGGAGTCCTTCGGCTCGACGGCGATGACCTTCACCTCGGGGTTCGCCGCCTTCAGCGCCTGCCCAGTTCCGGTGATGGTACCTCCGGTGCCGATGCCAGCCACGAAGTAGTCGACCTTGCCGTCGGTGTCGCGCAGGATCTCCTGCGCGGTGGTCTCGCGGTGGATCTGCGGGTTGGCCGCGTTCTCGAACTGACGGGCCCAGACCGCGCCGGGGGTGGACTCGATGATCTCCTGCAACGTCGCGATCGCCCCCTTCATGCCCAGTGTCGGGTCGGTGAGCACGAGCTCGGCACCGAACGCCTTGAGCAGCACGCGGCGCTCCTTCGACATCGATGCGGGCATCGTGAGGATCACCTTGTAGCCACGTGCCGCGCCGACCATCGCCAGGGCGATGCCGGTGTTGCCGCTGGTGGCCTCGACGATCGTGCCGCCGGGCTTGAGCTCGCCCGACGCCTCGGCGGCGTTGACGATCGCGATCCCGATGCGGTCCTTCACGCTCGACGCGGGGTTGTAGGCCTCGAGCTTCACGAGCACGGTCGCGTCGAGCCCCTCGGTCAGGTGGTTCAGCCGCACCAGCGGGGTGCCACCGAACGCGGTCGTGATGTCGGAGTGGATGCCGGGCATGGAGAAGCCTTTCCTGAGCGGGATTCCTGATGCCCAGCCTAGGGGAGTGCCCGTGCGGCGGCGCCCGTGTGACGCGGTCCACCGCCTACGCTGGACCGTATGCCCGACACCACTCTGGATGCCGTCCTGCGCTCGGGTGCCGCCCGCCTCGCCGAGGTCGGGGTCCCAGACCCCCGCATCGATGCCGAGCTGCTCGCCGCCCATGTGCTCGACATCGGTCGGGGCGAGCTCCAGGCGGCGCTGGTGCGCGGCGACACGATCTCGGATGCTCATGTGAGTGCGTTCGAGCAGTTCATCGCGCGCCGCGCGACCCGGGAACCGCTCCAGCACATCACCGGGCGGGCGCCGTTCCGGCACCTCGAACTCGCCGTCGGGCCCGGCGTCTTCGTTCCGCGCCCGGAGACCGAGACGGTGGTGCAGATCGCGATCGACGCCCTGCTCGCCGCGCCCCGACCCGCACCGATCGGCATCGACCTCGGCACCGGAAGCGGCGCGATCGCCCTGGCGATGGCGACCGAGGTCCCGCACGCCCGGATCTTCGCCGCCGAGCTCTCACCCGACGCCTTTCCCTGGGCCCGGCGCAACACCGCGGGAGTCGAGAACCTCACTCTCGTCAACGCGGATCTGCGCGAGGCGTTCGCCGAGCTCGACGGCACGGCATCCGTCGTCATCTCGAACCCGCCCTACGTGCCGGACGCGGCGATCCCGCGCGATCCGGAGGTGCGACTGTTCGACCCGGCGATGGCCCTCTATGGCGGAGAGGACGGCCTCGATGTCGTGCGCGTGCTCAGCGTGCGTGCGCAGGAGCTGCTGCACCCGGGCGGGCTCCTGGTCATCGAGCACGGCGAGTTGCAGGGCGCCGAGATCCGGGCGATCCTCGAGGGCGACGGGTGGCGGGCCGCTGCCACGCATCGCGACCTCACCCTGCGCGATCGTGCGACGACCGCGCTCCGCGCCTGACGGCGCTCCGCCCCTCACCGCTCTCCGTGCGGCCCCGACGGAGTCCTCAGGCCGCGACGGCTAGAATCGACGGGTCATGTCTTCCATCTTCGACTGCGGCGATGAGTCCCAGCTCCTCGCCGGTATGCGTCATGCTCGTCAGGCCATCGGCCGCGGCGAGGTGATCGTGATCCCCACCGACACGGTCTACGGCGTCGGAGCCGACGCCTTCTCGCCGCAGGCGGTGCAGCGCCTCCTCGACGCCAAGGGACGAGGACGCGATCAGCCGCCGCCCGTGCTGATCGGCGCACGCGAGACGCTCGTCGCCCTGGCCGAGAGCGTCCCCGAGGCCGTCGATCGCCTCGTCGACGCCTTCTGGCCAGGCGGACTGACCATCGTCCTTCCCGCGCAGCCCTCGCTGGTGTGGGATCTCGGAGAGACCAAGGGAACGGTCGCCGTGCGGATGCCGGCCAACCGGGTGGCCCTCGAGCTGCTCGCCGAGACGGGCCCGCTCGCGGTGTCGAGCGCGAATCTCACGGGTGAAGCCGCGGCGCTCACGGCGCAGGAGGCGGAGGGCATGCTCGGCGACAGCGTGTCCGTGTACCTCGACGACGGGACGAGCGCTCAGGGTGTCGCGTCGACGATCGTCGACGCGACGTCGCTCGTGCACCGGGGCGGCGAATCCTCGACCGGTCGGGTGCGCATCCTCCGCCACGGCGCCGTCACCCGGGAGCAGCTGGAGGAGATCCTCGGCGATCTGCTCGAGCCGGAATCGTCCGCGTCGGACGAGGATTCGTGAAGCAGTATCTCCTCACGGTCATCGTCACCGCGGCCATCACGTTCGCGTTGACCTCTGTCGTGTGGCGTCTCAGTCTGCGCTACAAGCTCTACCCGGGCATCCGTGAGCGCGATGTCCACAAGACGCCGACCCCGAGACTCGGGGGAGTCGCGATCTTCCTGGGGATCGCCGCCGCCTTCGGGTTCTCCTCGTTCAATCCCTTCTTCTCCACGATCTGGATGCCGCCGCAGACGATGTGGTCGATCCTCGCCGCGGCGCTCCTCATCGCTCTCATCGGTGTCGCGGACGACCTCTGGGACCTCGACTGGCTGATCAAACTCGGCGCGCAGTTCCTCGCGGCCGGCATCATCACCGTCGGCGGCGGACTGCAGATCCTCTCCCTGCCGTTCGGCGACATGCTCGTGTTCTCGAGCGGATTGAGCATCACGATGACGATGTTCGCGATCGTCATCGTCATGAACGCCGTCAACTTCATCGACGGCCTCGACGGCCTCGTCGCCGGCGTGTGCCTCATCTCGAACGGCGTCTTCTTCGCCTACTCGTACATCGTCACGCGCGACACCGGGGCGTCGACGTTCTTCAACCTGTCGACGTTCCTCGCGGCCGTCCTCATCGGAGCCTGCCTGGGCTTCCTGCCGATGAACTGGAGCCCGGCGAAGATCTTCATGGGCGACTCCGGGGCGCTCGTGCTCGGCCTGCTGATGGCGACATCCGCGATCTCGCTGACCGGGCAGCTCGATCCCGCGGTGATCGATCCCGAGCGAATCGGCCGTTCCGGACTGCTCGGTGCCTTCATCCCGATCCTGCTGCCGCTGCTGGTCGTGCTGCTCCCGCTGCTCGATTTCGGCCTCGCCGTGCTCCGGCGCATGAGCGCCGGCAGGTCTCCGTTCTCACCGGATCGCAAGCACCTGCACCACCGGATGCTGGACCTCGGTCACCGCGACCGCGACGCCGTTCTCATCTTCTACGCCTGGACGGCGGTGATCTCCCTCGCCGTGCTGCTCATGTACGTGGGTGCGCGAGAGGACTGGCTCGGCCAGTACCTGCCCGGCGTCGTCTTCGGCGTGGTCGGCATCGCCGCCTGCCTCGTCATCACCCTGAACCCCTCCGGACGCAGACGATCTGCGTCCGGAGCCGCACCCGAGCCTCGAACCGTGGAGTCCTGATGAGCCCGAGTCCTGTGACCAGCACCCCGATCCTGCGGAGGACCCTGATCTGGTCCGCGATCGCCACCGTCGTGCTCGCGGTCGCCGCCGCAGTGGTCGGCTTCGTCGTCGCCCAGGAGCAGGGCCTCGTGAGCGGACTCCTCGGTGTGCTGATCGCCGCCGTGTTCCTCGCGATCACCGGCATCAGCATCCTCGTTGCCAATCGCTGGTACGGCGAGCCGCTCTACGTCCAGTTCTTCTTCGCGATCGTGCTCGGCGGCTGGCTCCTCAAGCTCATCGTGTTCTTCCTCGTGATCGTGGTCCTCAAGGATCAGCCGTGGGTGAACCCGGTCGTCCTCTTCGTGTCGATCGTCGCCGGCGTGTTGATGTCGCTCATCATCGACGGCATCGTGGTCAGCACGATGCGGCTGCCGAACGTCAGCGACACCTCCCTTCCGGAGGTCGCTCCAGAGGACGTCGCACCCGGCTCGTCGCCCGCCCAGGACGGCCCAGAGCGGCCGTAGAGCGGTCTTAGGCCACCCTCAGATTCTGATAGTGTTGACACGTGCCCGCCGCTCGTCTCGCGAGCGCTTGCGCTGTGAAGCACACCGACCATCGTCGCCCCGGTTCTGACCGGTGCCCCGAAGCTGGAGCCCGCGCTGTTCAATCTTGCTGCGACCCTCATGCCCAGACTCGCCACTGACGGCGAGTTCCACGGACCGTCGATCGATGAGTTCTTCCCCGACGCGGTCTTCCAGATCGGTGATCTGGTCATCCACCGGATCCACCTGATCCAGTTCCTGGCCACTGTCGTGGTCGTGCTTCTGCTGTGGCTCGGCACGCGCCGCATGCGCGTCGTCCCCGGACGCTTCCAGAGCGTCGTCGAGATGGGCCTCGACTTCGTGCGGGTGAACATCGCCGAGGATCTGCTCGGGCGCAAGGACGGCCGTCGATTCATGCCGATCCTCGCGACCATGTTCTTCATGATCCTGTTCATGAACATCACGGGCATCATCCCGTTCTTGAACATCGCGGGTACGAGCATCATCGCCGTGCCGCTGCTGCTGGCGATCGTCAGCTACGTGACGTTCATCTACGCGGGCATCAAGAAGAGCCCGAAGAACTTCTTCAAGAACTCGCTGTTCCCCGCGGGCGTCCCGCCGTTCCTCTACATCATCGTGACGCCGCTCGAGTTCCTCTCGACGTTCATCATCCGTCCTGTCACGCTGACCCTCCGACTGCTGATGAACATGATCGTCGGGCACCTCATGCTCGTGCTGTTCTTCTCGGCCACGCAGTTCTTCCTCTTCACCCTCGGCAGCGGCTGGATCGCCCTCGGCGCCGGCACCCTCGCCTTCGGATTCGCCTTCACCCTGTTCGAGGTCCTCGTGGCCTTCCTGCAGGCCTACGTCTTCACCATCCTCACCGCGGTCTACATCCAGCTCGCGGTCGCAGAAGAGCACTGAGCCCACCAGACACTGAGCGGGTCGGCAAACACCTGCCTTCCCACCCAACGAAAGGAAAAACCCGTGGACGCAACTACGGTTCTCGCTGAAATCTCCGGCAACATCGGCACCGTCGGCTACGGCCTCGCAGCAATCGGCCCGGCCATCGGCGTGGGTATCGTCGTCGGCAAGACGATCGAGGGCGTCGCCCGTCAGCCCGAGCTGGCCGGTCGCCTGCAGGTCCTGATGTGGATCGGTATCGCCTTCACCGAGGCGCTCGCCTTCATCGGCATCGCGACCTACTTCATCTTCCAGGGCTGACCCACCAGTTTTCGATAAGGAGACAGGATGCTGAACGCTCTTGTCACGCACGCCGCGGAGGAGGCGGGTCACAACCCGCTGATCCCCGCGTGGTACGACATCATCTGGTCTGCGGTCTGCTTCGTCGTCATCCTGATCGTGGTGTGGAAGGTCGCACTGCCCAAGATGTACGCACTGCTCGACGCCCGCTCCGCGGCCATCGAGGGCAACATCGCCAAGGCCGACGAGGCCCAGAAGCAGGCTGAGGCCGCGCTCGAGGAGTACACGAAGCAGCTCGCCGAGGCGCGCACCGAGGCCGGAGAGATCCGTGAGGCCGCCCGTGAGGACGGCAAGAAGATCGTTTCCGAGGCCAAGGACGCGGCGTCGACCGAGGCCGCTCGCATCACCGCCACCGCGCACACGCAGATCGAGGCGGAGCGCCAGGCCGCTCTGGTCTCGCTGCGCAGCGAGGTCGGCACGCTCGCCCTCGACCTCGCCGGCGGCGTGGTCGGAGAGACGCTGTCCGACGACGCACGTGCGACGGCTGTCGTCGATCGCTTCCTCGCCGACCTCGAGGCATCGGAAAAGGCGGCTCAGTAATGGGCAGCGCGACCACTCAGGCACTCGCGGCATCCACTGAGGCGCTTGCCGCGGCGTCGGGCGTGAGCCTCGACACTGCGCGGGAGCTGTTCGCTGCCGCGAGCGCCGTCGGCGACTCGACCCAGTTGAGCGGCGCGCTCGCAGACCCTGCGGCTCCGGCCGCGGCGCGTCAGAACGTCGTCGCCTCGGTGTTCGGCGGATTCTCCGAGACCACCCGTGGTCTGCTGGGGGCCGTCGTCGCCGAGCGCTGGTCCTCGGCATCCGATCTGGTCGACGGGATCGAGGAGCTCGCCATCCGGGCCACCGCGATCGCGGAGCCGCAGGCGGACATCGAGGGCGAGATCTTCGGCTTCACCAGGGTGATCGCCGACAACGCCGACCTCGAGCTCGCTCTGGGCGGTCGACTCGGCGGAAGCGACGCCAAGGGAGCCCTCGTCGAGCGTCTGCTCGCCGGGGGAGCCGGTGCCGGTTCCACGCTCATCGTGTCGTCCCTCGTCCGTCGGCCGCGCGATCGTCGGGTCCGGCAGCTGCTCAGCCGCGCGCTGAGAATCGTCTCGAGCCAGCGCGGCCGCGTCGTCGCGACGGTGCACAGCGCGACGTCGATCAGCGACGCGCAGCGAGCCCGGCTCAGCACGGCTCTCTCGAGCCGTTACGGCGGCCAGGTCTCGCTCAACGTCGTCATCGACCCCTCCGTCGTCGGAGGGCTGCGCGTGCAGATCGCCGACGACGTCATCGACGGCAGCATCGCAGCCCGTCTCGCCGATCTTCGCCAGAAGCTCGCCGGCTAACACGACTTCGCGCGGGGAACCGCGCACCCAGATACAAAGGGAAGACAATGGCAGAACTATCGATCAGCCCCGACGTCATCCGTGACGCGCTGAAGGACTTCGCCGCCGCGTACGAGCCCACCGGCGCTGCAGCGACCGAGGTCGGCACGGTCATCGACGCCGCCGACGGCATCGCCCACGTCGAGGGACTGCCCGGCGTCATGGCGAACGAGCTCGTGACCTTCGGCGACGGCACCAAGGGCCTCGCCCTGAACCTCGACGAGCACGAGATCGGTGTTGTCGTCCTCGGCGACTTCACCGGCATCGAGGCCGGCCAGGAGGTCACCCGCACGGGTGAGGTCCTCTCCGTCCCCGTCGGCGACGGCTACCTCGGTCGCGTCGTAGACCCGCTCGGCAACCCGATCGACGGCCTCGGCCCGGTCGCCACCACCGGCGTCCGCGAGCTCGAGCTCCAGGCGCCCGGTGTCATGCAGCGCAAGTCGGTGCACGAGCCCATGCAGACCGGTATCAAGGCCATCGACGCGATGATCCCGGTCGGCCGTGGTCAGCGTCAGCTGATCATCGGCGACCGCCAGACCGGCAAGACCGCGATCGCGCTCGACACGATCATCAATCAGAAGGCCAACTGGGAGTCCGGCGACGTCAACAAGCAGGTCCGCTGCATCTACGTCGCCATCGGTCAGAAGGGCTCGACGATCGCCTCCGTCAAGGGTGCGCTCGAAGAGGCCGGTGCTCTGGAGTACACGACGATCGTCGCCGCTCCGGCATCCGACCCCGCCGGCTTCAAGTACATCGCTCCCTACACGGGTTCCGCGATCGGCCAGCACTGGATGTACGAGGGCAAGCACGTCCTCATCATCTTCGACGACCTGTCGAAGCAGGCCGAGGCCTACCGCGCCGTGTCGCTGCTGCTGCGCCGTCCGCCGGGCCGCGAGGCATACCCCGGCGACGTCTTCTACCTGCACTCCCGTCTGCTGGAGCGTTGCGCGAAGCTCTCCGACGAGCTCGGCGCCGGCTCGATGACGGGTCTGCCCATCATCGAGACGAAGGCCAACGACGTCTCGGCGTACATCCCGACCAACGTGATCTCGATCACCGACGGCCAGATCTTCCTCCAGTCCGACCTCTTCAACGCCAACCAGCGTCCGGCGGTCGACGTGGGTATCTCGGTCTCGCGAGTCGGTGGTGACGCTCAGGTCAAGTCGATCAAGAAGGTCTCCGGAACGTTGAAGCTGGAGCTCGCGCAGTACCGCTCGCTCGAGGCGTTCGCGATGTTCGCATCCGACCTCGACCAGGCGTCGCGTCGTCAGCTCTCGCGCGGTGCGCGTCTGACCGAGCTGCTCAAGCAGCCGCAGTACTCGCCGTACCCGGTCGAGGAGCAGGTCGTCTCGATCTGGGCCGGAACCAACGGCAAGCTCGACACGATCGAGGTCGAGGATGTGCTGCGGTTCGAGCGCGAACTGCTCGACTACCTGCGTCGCAACACCACGGTGCTCGACACCCTGCGCGAGACGAACGTCCTCGACGATGACACCGTCGCGGAGCTCGGCAAGCACACCGATGCGTTCATCCTGGAGTTCCAGGGCGGCAAGGGCCACGCCATCGGCGCCCCTGGTCACGAGGAGCACGCGGCAGCCGAGGCCGAGGACGTCAACCAGGAGAAGATCGTCAAGGGTCGTCGCGCGTAATCGCGCGAGGTACTGATTCATGGGCGCTCAACTCAGGGTCTACAAGCAGAAGATCTCTTCTGCTCAGACGACCAAGAAGATCACGAAGGCGATGGAACTCATCGCGGCTTCGCGCATCCAGAAGGCGATGGCACGCGTCAAGGCGTCCAGCCCCTTCGCGCGTGCCGTGACGAGGGCCGTGTCGGCCGTCGCGACGCACTCGAACGTCGACCACCCGCTCACCCGTGAGCCGGAGAACATCCGCCGATCCGCGGTCGTGATCTTCACGTCCGACCGCGGTCTGGCCGGCGCGTTCAACTCGCAGATCCTCCGCGAGGGTCTCGAGGTGGCTTCGCTCCTGCGTGAGCAGGGCAAGGAGCCGGTGTTCTACCTCATCGGTCGCAAGGCCGTCGGCTACTTCCAGTTCCGCGGCCTCGCTGCGGCAGCGGAGTGGACGGGCGACACCGACACCCCTTCGTTCCACACCGCGGAGGAGATCTCGGCCACGCTGCTCGAGTCGTTCACGCGTGGGGGAGAGGCCGGTGGCGTCGATGAGATCCACCTCGTCTTCAACCGCTTCGTGAGCATGATGACGCAGGAGCCGGAATCCGTGCGCCTGCTTCCGCTGGAGATCGCGGAAGCCGACGAGTCGGAGGCCGGGAAGACCGTCTACCCGCTGTACGAGTTCGAACCGGATGCCGAGACCGTGCTGGATGCGATCCTGCCGGTGTACATCCAGAGCCGCGTCTTCAACGCCCTCTTGCAGTCGTCTGCCGCCAAGCAGGCCGCGACGCAGAAGGCGATGAAGTCGGCCAGCGACAACGCCGACAAGCTCATCACCGACTACACCCGTCTGCGCAACAACGCGCGTCAGGCGGAGATCACGCAGCAGATCGCAGAGATCGTCGGTGGAGCCGACGCCCTCTCGTCGAGCAAATAGACCATCAGGAAAGAGACGAAAATGACCAACACCGCAACGGCGACCGCGGTCGTCGGGCGCGTCGCACGCGTCAACGGTCCGGTTGTCGACATCGAGTTCCCGCACGACTCGATCCCCGACATCTACAACGCGCTGAAGACCACGATCGTGCTCGGCGAGGAATCGACCGAGATCACGCTCGAGGTCGCTCAGCACCTCGGCGACGACCTCGTCCGCGCCATCGCTCTCAAGCCGACCGACGGCATCGTCCGCGGCCAGGAGGTGCGCGACACCGGTGAGGCCATCTCGGTCCCCGTCGGTGACATCACCAAGGGCAAGGTCTTCAACGTGATCGGCGAGGTCCTCAACGGCGAGCCCGGTGAGACCATCGCGATCACGGAGCGCTGGCCCATCCACCGCAAGGCGCCGAACTTCGACCAGCTCGAGTCGAAGACCACCATGTTCGAGACCGGCATCAAGTCGATCGACCTCCTGACCCCCTACGTCCAGGGCGGAAAGATCGGTCTGTTCGGTGGTGCAGGTGTCGGTAAGACCGTCCTCATCCAGGAGATGATCCAGCGCGTCGCGCAGGACCACGGTGGTGTGTCGGTGTTCGCCGGTGTCGGCGAGCGCACCCGTGAGGGCAACGACCTGATCCACGAGATGGAAGAGGCGGGTGTCTTCGACAAGACGGCCCTCGTGTTCGGCCAGATGGACGAGCCGCCGGGGACGCGTCTGCGCGTCGCCCTGTCGGCTCTGACGATGGCGGAGTACTTCCGTGACGTGCAGAAGCAGGATGTTCTGCTCTTCATCGACAACATCTTCCGCTTCACGCAGGCCGGTTCCGAGGTCTCGACCCTTCTGGGCCGCATGCCTTCCGCCGTGGGTTACCAGCCGAACCTCGCCGACGAGATGGGTCTCCTCCAGGAGCGCATCACCTCGACGCGCGGTCACTCGATCACCTCGCTGCAGGCGATCTACGTGCCGGCCGATGACTACACCGACCCGGCTCCGGCCACGACCTTCGCGCACCTCGACGCGACGACCGAACTCTCGCGTGAGATCGCGTCGAAGGGTCTGTACCCGGCCATCGACCCGCTGACCTCGACGTCGCGCATCATGGACCCCCGCTACTTGGGCGAGGACCACTACCGCGTCGCCACCACGGTCAAGCAGATCCTCCAGAAGAACAAGGAACTGCAGGAGATCATCGCCATCCTCGGTGTCGACGAGCTCTCCGAGGAGGACAAGATCGTCGTGGCCCGCGCCCGTCGCATCCAGCAGTTCCTCTCGCAGAACACCTACATGGCGAAGAAGTTCACCGGTGTCGAGGGGTCGACGGTTCCGCTCAAGGAGACCATCGAGTCGTTCGACGCGATCACCCGTGGTGACTTCGACCACGTCGCCGAGCAGGCCTTCTTCAACGTCGGTGGCATCTCCGACGTCGAAGAGGCATGGGCGAAGATCCAGAAGGAGAACGCCTGACCATGGCGCTGCATGTCAGCCTCGTCTCCGCCGAGGCGGAGGTCTGGACGGGCGAGGCGAGCCTCGTCGTCGCCAAGACCGTCGAGGGTGAGATCGGCTTCATGTCCGGCCATGAGCCGGTCCTGGCGATCCTCGCCGAGGGTCAGGTCCGCATCACCCAGGCCGACGGCACCAAGGTGCTGGCCAACGCGCAGGACGGATTCCTCTC
Source organism: Microbacterium sp. ZW T5_45 (assembly GCF_044987415.1). Classification (NCBI taxonomy): domain Bacteria; kingdom Bacillati; phylum Actinomycetota; class Actinomycetes; order Micrococcales; family Microbacteriaceae; genus Microbacterium; species Microbacterium sp. ZW T5_45. The sequence goes on from NZ_JBJDRJ010000009.1 coordinate 91,132, forward strand.
CATGGAGGGCGACATCCTGACGATCGTGGCCGGCAACGCCGCTCTCATCGCCTGATCATCTCCACCACGTCCGCCTCGGGAATCCCACGGGTTCCCGAGGCGGACGTGTCTGTACACCCGAGGTTCCTCATGAAGATCCTGCTGCCGCCGTCCGAGACCAAGCACGCCGGGGGAGACGGGGCTCCTCTCCATCTGCCCGGACTCGCCCTTCCTGCGCTCCACGAGCAGAGGACGGCGATCGTGGATGCTCTCGTCGAACTCGCCGCCGACGAGTCGGCGTCCCGCAGGATCCTCAAGCTCAGCGAACGCCAGCTCGGGGATATCGCGCACAACCGGATGCTGCGTACCGCAGGGACCATGCCCGCCGTGGACCGCTACACGGGGGTGCTCTTCGACGCTCTCGATGCCGGCTCGTTGAGCGCTGCTTCCCGGCGTTGGCTGGGTTCTCATGTCTGGATCCACTCCGCACCGTTCGGGCCGGTCGGTGCGCTGGACCCGATTCCGGCGTATCGGCTCGCCGCAGGAACATCGCTGCCTGGCGTGGCGGCACTACGCCGACACTGGGCGCAGGCGACCACAGCGGCGATCGCCGAGAACGCGCCCGCATTCGTCCTCGATCTGCGCAGCGAGGCGTACGCGGCTCTCGGCCCGGTACCTGCATCCGTCCCCTCGATCTACGTGCGCGTCGTCACTGCCGAAGGTCGCGCCCTCAACCACTTCAACAAGAAGTCCAAGGGCCTGCTGGTGCGGGCACTGGCGGATGCTCGTCCTCGTCTCGGAACTCTTCGGGGGTTCCGCCGCTGGGCGGAGGCGAACGGCATCATCGTCCGGGATGCCGCGGAGCCGGGGATCGTGGATCTCGTCGTCGAGGAGTGATTCTCTGAGACATGGGGAGTCCTCCCCGCGTGGGCCGTTGCTCCGCCCCCTGGCCGACCGATACTCTGGCTGGTGCGAGGCGAGACCTCGCGTCGGGGGACGAGAGTCGTCTCCCACGACCAGAGAAATGTGAGTCTCATGGGTTACGACGACTACGGGACCGGAGCCGCCGCGTTCGGGGTCCTCTATTTGCTGTTCGTCACGTTCGCCATCGTCGTAGGGTACGTTCTCAGCGGCCTCTTCCTGATGAAGATCTTCGACAAGGCCGGGGTCCAGGGCAAGTGGCGTGCGTGGGTTCCGTTTTACAACACGATGATCTTCCTCAAGCTCGGCGATCTGAGCCCGTGGCTCGCGTTCGGAGCGCTTCTCGGCTTCATCCCCTTCGTCGGCTGGATCGGTTCGATCGGTGCTGCCGTGATGCTCGTCCTCGCTGCATGGCGCATCGGCCTGAAGCTGCAGAAGGACTCCGTGTGGGTCATCCTGTACATCTTCCTGTCGCTCGTGTGGATGGGTATCGCCGCGTTCGACAAGTCCCGCTGGAACCCGAACATCGCGCCGGCCTCGTGGGCCGGCAACGGCTTCCTCGCCGACCGCACGGTCTGGGAGGGCATTCCCGTCCAGCCGTCTGCTGCGGCTCCCGGCTATGGTGCCCCGCAGGGCTATGGCGCGCCTCAGGGCTACGCGCCGCCGGTTCAGCCGGGCTACGGCCAGCCCACCCAGCCTGGGTACACCCCTCCGGCACAGCCGGGTTACGGTCAGCCGGTTCCGCCGGCACAGCCCGGGTACACGCCTCCGGCACAGCCGGGTTACGGTCAGCCGGTTCCGCCGGCACAGCCCGGGTACACGCCGCCGGCGACCCCGAGTACGGGTGGCCCCGCCGCACCGCCGTCGGGTCCTGGTGTGCCCCCGGTGCCGCCGACCGCTCCGCCGACGCCGCCGGTTCCCCCGGTGAACCCGTCGAGCCCGACGCCGCCGCCCGCGTGACGTCGAACTGATTCAGAACCCCCGGCTTGCGCCGGGGGTTCTGTGCGTCCGGGCGCAGCACCCCGCTAACGTGGGGTCATGGTCATGACGCAGCGTCGAGTCGGCGCATCCGGTCTGTTCGTCTCCGCCACGGGGCTCGGATGCAACAACTTCGGACGGACGGGGACCGCCACGGAGTCTCTCGACGGCACGAGACTCGTCATCGATGCGGCGATCGCCAACGGCATCACCCTGCTCGACACGGCCGACATGTACGGGGCTGCGGCCGGGGCCAGCGAGGAGCTGATGGGGGAAGCACTTCACGGACGTCGCGATCGTGTGGTCCTCGCGACGAAGTTCGGGCAGGAGCGCGACATGGGGTACGACTTCCCCGCGGCGCGCGCCTCGCGCAGATACATCCGTCGCGCGGTCGAGGAGTCGTTGCGGAGGCTGCGCACCGAGTGGATCGATCTGTACCAGCTGCATCTGCCGGGTCCGCAGACTCCGATCGCGGAGACCATCGACGCCCTGGACGAGCTGGTACGCGAGGGGAAGATCCGCTACTACGGTCATTCGAACTTCACCGGCTGGCAGATCGCCGAGGCGGAGTTCATCTCCCGAGCGCGGGCGACCGGGCGTTTCATCTCCGCGCAGAACCACTACTCGCTGCTCGCTCGCGCGGCCGAGCGCGAGGTGCTTCCGGCCAGCCGCCGCTACGGACTCGGATTCTTCCCGTTCTTCCCGCTGCACAACGGTCTGCTCACCGGCAAGTTCACGCGGGACGGGGGACCCGAGGGGAGTCGGATCATGTCCACGCGTCGGCACGTCTGGGAGAACGCGCCCTGGGATGCGCTCGATCAGTTGACGCAGTTCTGCGAGGAGCGCGGACTGACCATGCTCCAGGTCGCCTTCGGCTGGTTGCTCTCCGACCCGGTCGTGTCGAGCGTCATCGCGGGAGCGACGTCGCCCGCGCAGGTCGAGGCGAACGCGCAGGCCGCGGACGCGTGGCGACCGACGGCCGACGAGGCGGCGACGCTCGATCGGCTGTTCCCGCTTCCCGACGACCCTGCGGCACGAGTCTGATGCGGGCGTCCACTACGATGTCGGTGTACCCTGAGGCCGCCCGAAACGCCGCAGGCAGTTCGGAGGCAGGACGTGGCTGAGACGATGACGACGACGCAGACGATCACCGTCGGCGCTCGGCGGCTCGAGGTGTCGTGGGCCGGAGTCACCCATGTGGGTCACCGTCGGGAGACGAACCAGGATTCCTTCCTCGCCGAGTTCCCGCTGTTCGTGGTCGCGGACGGCATGGGGGGTCATGCCGGGGGAGAGATCGCCAGCCAGAGCACGGTGCGCCGGCTGCATGACGTCGTCGACTCCGCAGATGTCGGGCGCTCGGCCATCGAAGGAGCCCTGGAGCGCGTCGTCAAGGACATCGCCGCGCACCCCGAGACCACCGATGAGGGGACGGGCACCACTCTGACGGGGGTGTTCATCGAATCCGATGACGAGGGCTCCCGCTGGGTCGCGCTGAACATCGGCGACTCCCGCGTCTATCTGCTTCGTGACGATCACCTCGTGCAGGTCACCACCGATCACTCAGTCGTGCAGGAGCTGATCACCGCGGGCAAGCTCAGCCCCGAAGAGGCAGAGGGGCACCCCTACAGCAACGTCATCACGCGGGCCGTCGGTGCGAGCGAGCTCACCCCGCCCGACTATGTGACGATCGACGTCCGAGCCGGCGACAGGTTCGTCGTATGCTCCGATGGTCTGACGAAGGAACTGACCGACTACGGCATCCAGCATTTCCTGCGTCAGCACCCGACCCCGGGTGCTGCGGTCGATGCGATGCTCGCCGCCGCGCTCGAGAACGGCGGGCGCGACAACGTGAGCCTCATCGTGGTGCAGGTGGGCGACTCGTCGTCCACAGAAGACGTCCACGCCGAGTAATCGGGTATGCCCGTGCTGCGGGTCTGGAGCTGATTCCGCGCGCCAGCGTGATGGTGTGCACTCGAGGGCATGGATGCTCTCCCCATCGCGATACCGCCTGCTCCTCCGGACGCGAAGCGACCTCCGCTGCCCGTTCTCGCGGCCTGTGTGCCGGTGGCCGCCGGCGTGGCGATGTGGCTCGTGACCGGGTCGCTGTATGCGCTGTGCTTCGCCGCCATCGGGCCGCTCATGCTGGTCGCCTCGCTGATCGACGGCGCCAGGTCGCGTCGCAAGTCGCAGCGGATCGCTGTCGCCGAGGGGGCGAAAGCATGGGCGATGGCCGAAGGAGAGCTCCGCCGTCGGCACGATGAGGAGCGGGAGCTGCTCGGGCATCGCCATCCGGATGCGGCGGACTGCGTCCGCAATCCGCCACTGCGCGGGCGGGACGCGGTCGATGCCGAGACCCTCATCGTGATCGGTCGCGGCGCGGTGTCCAGCGAGGTGCGATCGGGTGGAGGCGCCGACGACAGGGCGCGCGAGTTCGAGGCGCGCTGCCGCGTGCTCGATGACGCACCGCTGACCGTGCCCCTCGGCGCCGGTGTCTGTCTGCGGGGGCCTCAGCCCCTGACTCGCGCGATCATGCGCGCCCTGGTCGTGCAGCTCGCGATGCGATTCGGCCCGGCGCAGATCGCCTTCTCGGCGAACGCGCAGTCGCAGGCGTGGGGCATCGGGCAGCTCACCGAAGCCCCGAGGGCGCGCCGTGGAGCGTTCACCCTGGGTGTCGCACGAGTGGGTGAGGAGCCCCCACCCGCAGCAGCGATGATCTGGCTCGCCGATCGCGACGGTGACGTACCGGAAGGGATCACGACCGTCATCGAGGTGCGCGAGCCGCGCACCTCGACGTTGCGCACCCCGCGCGGCGTGATCGCTGTCACCGCCGAGGGGCTGTCCAGGGCGCAGGCCGCCGCGGTCCTCGAGAGCCGAGGATCCGGCGCCGACGGGTTGGAGGTGCTTCCAGAAGCGCTGGGACTCGCAGAGATCCTCCCGTCTTCGGAACGATCGCACCCCGCTGAGGGGGTGAACGGACTCCCGGCCCCGGTGGGAAGAGGGGAGCGGGGCGACGTTGTTCTGGACATCGTGGAGGACGGTCCGCATGCCATCGTCACCGGCACGACCGGTACGGGCAAGAGTGAGCTCCTCGTCTCCTGGGTCACGGCGATGGCGAGCGAGCACGGACCCGACCGGGTCACCTTCGTGCTGGCCGACTTCAAGGGCGGGACCGCGTTCGAGCCCCTGCGCGAGCTTCCGCATGTCGCCGCCGTCATCACCGATCTCGATGAGGCCGGGGCGCGCAGGGGCGTGTCGAGCCTCACCGCCGAGCTCCGCCGCCGGGAGGCCGCGCTCGCGGCGGCCGGTGCGCGCGACATCGGCGGGGTGCGGATGCCGCGATTGGTGATCGTCATCGATGAGTTCGCGGCACTCCTGAACGAGCATGCCGACCTCGGCGCGGTGTTCACGGACATCGCCGCGCGCGGACGCGCGCTCGGCATGCACCTGATCATCGGCACACAGCGTGCGTCCGGAGTGATCCGCGACGCTCTCGCGGCGAACTGCCCGCTGCGGGTCAGCCTCCGGGTATCGGATGCCGCCGACAGCCGCCTGGTGATCGGGTCAGACGGTGCCGCGCAGCTCCCCGGGGGCGCGGCGTCTCGCGGACTCGCCCTCGTGAGGCGACCGCAGGATGCCGATCCGATCGCGCTCCGCGTCGCATTGACCGCAGCCGCGGACATCCGCGGTGCGGCGCTGCGGTGGTCGAGCAGCCCTCGGCATCCGAGTCCCTGGCTCCCCGCGCTTCCTCCCCTGGTTCCCCTCGCCGGCCTGCGGCAGGAGGCGTCAGGGCAGGTGGTTCTCGGCCGCTCCGACGATCCCGAGCATCAGCGCCAGCCGCTCGAGACCATCGACCTCGGCATCGACCGGGGGCTGGCCGTTCTCGGCGCGCCGGGATCGGGTCGTACCGCGCTGCTGCGCGTCCTGGCCGCTCAGACCGATGATGCGCTCTGGGTGCCGAAGGACGCGGAGGCGGCCTGGGATCTCGTCGAGGGACTCGCCGACGGCAGCCGCCCGCGACCGTGCCTGATCCTGTGCGATGACATCGACGTGCAGCTCGGCGAGCTCACGCCCGATCACGCCCAGGTGCTCGCGCAGATGTGGGAGCGTATCGTCCGCACGAGCAGCGGGTCGACCATCGTGCTCACGGCGACCCGCGCGACGGGGGCGGTCGCGCGACTGCTGGATGCCCTGCCGCGTCGAGCCCTGCTGCGCATGCCCAGTCGCGTCGAGCACCTCGCGGCCGGAGGCGAGTCATCCGAGTTCGATCGGGATCGCGGGCCAGGACGAGCACGCATCGGGGGTCGCGAGGTCCAGATCGCATGGGCGGACGAGCAGGATGCGCCATCGCCCACGACCTCGGAGGAGTTGCCGGCCTGGAGGCCGCGACTACGGGTGACCGCGCTCGTCACGTCCGGACCGCACGGGGTGGTTCGTGCTCTCGACGGTGCCTACCACGGCTGCGAGGTCCTCCTCGCGCCCGGGGAACCATCCGAGTCCGCGGAGACCGTGCTCCTGGTCGCCGACGCCGACACCTGGCAACGGAACTGGGCTCTCTGGCAGCAGGTGCGCGCTCGTGGCGAAGTGCTGATCCGTGCGGAGAATCCGGCCGATCTCCGTCAGCTCGCCGGCATCCGAACCGTGCCGCCGTTCGCGGCCCCGAACCGGGGGCGCGCCTGGTCGCTCACCGACGATGGGCGACTCCGGCGGGTCGTGATCGAGGGCCTCCGGGACCGGTGAACGTGGTGATCCGTCCCGTGCGGGGGAAACCGGCGGTGCGGTGCCGGTGGTCCCTGTCAGAGCGCGGGGGAGAGGTGGATGCGCCCGACCTCGCCGCCCCCGCCATGGACGGCGAGCGGGAGCGCATCGAGAAGCGCGGACACCTCGTCGGCGGGCAGGGCGCCGGCCCGGGCCAGCAGGGAGGCCGCGATCAGCGTTCCCACGCGCGTCGACCCGTCGAGGACCTTCAGAGCGACCGTCGCGCCGTTCGGTGCGACCATCGTCATCACGCCCTCTGCGCCGTACTTGGCGAAGACGCCGAGTCGCTCGACGGCGAGGGAGTCGGCACGCCCCGGTCCTTCGATCGTCCACGGGTGCTCTCGCACCGCACGCACCAGCGACCCCGCGACACGGTGCAGCGCGAAGGGAGAGCGCTCCGATGCGGTGCCGATGCGGTGGATCGCCCGTGCGAGACCGGTCAGTGTGATCGCATGCACGGGGGCACCGCATCCGTCGATCGCCGTGTGTGCTACCTTCTCGCCCGTGAGCCGCTCGACGACATCGCGGATGTGCGACTGCAGGGGGTGGTCGACGTCGAGGTAGCCAGCGGTCGGCCAGCCGGTCGCGACGCAGGCGCGGAGCATCGCGGCGTGTTTCCCGGAGCAGTTCATCCTGATCCGCTCCGGCGCACCATGCTCGGTGACCATCTCGTCGCGGGTGGTCGAGTCCGCGGGCCAGCTGGCAGGGCATCCGAGGTCGTCCTCGGTGAGTCCGCCCTGCGTCAGCATGTCGCGGACAACTGCGGCATGACGGTCGGTGCCGACGTGACTCGCCGTCGCCAGGGCGAGCTGTTCGCCCTCCAACGCCGCGCCCGCCGTGACGCACGCGATGGCCTGCAGGGGCTTCAGGCTCGAGCGAGGCAGGATCAGGGCGTCGCTGTTCCCATGCCGGGCGACGATCTCGCCGTCGGGTGAGAGGACGACAGCGGCGCCGGCATGACGCGATTCGACGAAGCCGCTCCGTTCGACGACGGCGAGTTCGACGGCATCCTGAACAGTGAGAGTCTCCAGCACCTGCCAAGCCTAACGGGGAGTCTGGGACGGACGAAGCCGGAGCATCGTGTCGCCGTCGTCCGCGATCGTGTCGATGGCTTCTGCGAGACTGGCGGTATGGCCATCGCATCGCTCGGAGAACACCGCTACCGACTCACCTCGACCTGGACCGGCAACACCGGAACGGGAACGAGCGGCTATCGCGACTATCGTCGCGACGTCACACTCCAGGTCGACGGCAAGCCCGAGATCCTCGCGTCCAGCGACAAGCCGTTCCGTGGCGACCCCGAGCGCTGGAATCCGGAGGATCTGCTTCTCGCGTCGCTCTCCGAGTGTCACCTGCTGTCATACCTGCATGCCTGCGTGACGGCCGGGGTCGTTGTGGTGTCCTATCGCGACACGGCATCCGGTCTCATGCGTGAGAACGGAGCCGGTGGGGGAGCATTCGTCGAAGTGACTCTCCGACCGGAGGTCGTCGTCGCTGATGCGTCGATGATCGACGCGGCCGAACGTGCTCATGCGCAGGCCAACGAGTGGTGCTTCATCGCGAACTCCATGAACTTCCCCGTGCGTCATGAGGCGATCGTCACCGCGGCCGACTGAGTGATCAGCGGCGTTCGTGAGGGAGTGCCTGCTTGATCTTCTCGATCGCACCCTGTGCGGGCGCCTCGTTGTAGGCGTCGGCGAGTTCCTGACCGGACAGCGCGTGGATCGCCGCCATGATCTCGTCCGTCGCCTGGCGGCGTGCCCGACCGCTGCTGGCGGGGCCGTGCGGAGACAGATCGAGCGGCGCACCGAACTTCACGGTGATGCGCTCCTTCAACGTCGGCACCTTCGCTCCCACCGGCATCACCTTGTCGGTGCCGATCAGCCCGACAGGAACGACGGGAGCACCGGTCTGCAGCGCGAGGAAGGCGACGCCCGTGCGGCCCTTGTACAGTCGACCGTCGGTCGAACGCGTGCCCTCCGGATAGAGGGCGACCGCAAGACCCTCGTCGAGCAGTTGACGCTGAAGGTCCAGAGCGTCGAGTGCGGCCTGGCCGGCGCCACGGCGCACGGGGATCGCGCCGATCGACTCGAAGAACGTCTTGCTGAGCCTGCCCGAGATGCCCGTGCCCTCGAAGTAGCTGGACTTCGCGAGGAAGTGCACCGGGCGCGGAGCGGCGACAGGGATCGCGATCGAGTCGATGAACGACAGATGATTGCTCGCGAAGATCACGGCGCCCTCACGCGGGACGTTCTCCTTGCCCTCGATGCGAGGACGGTAGATGACGCGCGCCAGCGGGGTGATCAGGCTGCGGCCGAGCGCATAGGCGAAGCCTGCATGTCGGGGTTCGGCGGTCTCTGCGGGCGACGGATCGGGCTCCACGGACTGCTCAGAGGTCATTCGAAAAGAATAGTCTCGGATCCATGCCCGTCGTGGAATGCGGGCATCGCGTCGCGGCGTTCAGCACGAACCTAGGCAGGTAGGGGAGGATGGAGTGTCCCACCCGCGATCCTGAGGTCTTCACTGTGCGCACCCGCTCGATAACGCTTCTGTCCACCATCGCCGCGGCGAGCCTGCTTCTGGCCGGCTGTTCCGGCTCCAGCACGCCGGAATCGACGGCCACCTCTTCGGCGGCGTCCACGGATCTCTGCTCGCTCGCAGCGGAATCCGGGTCGGTCTCTGAGAGCGTCTCGGTGGACGGTTCCTTCGGTGAGATCTCCACGGCCACGTTCGAGGCCGGTCAGACCGTCGACGCGCTCGAGCGGACGGTCGTCACGGAGGGCGATGGCGAGGAGATCACCGACGGCGACTACGTGCAGTACGCCCTCAGCGGTTACGACGCCGCGACCGGTGAGAAGCTGGGCGATGTCGGCTACACCGCCGATGAGATGCTTCCCGCTCCGATCACGAGCGACAGCTCGCTGGCTCCGATGTTCGGCTGCGCGACTGTCGGCAGCCGTCTCACCGTCGCGATCCCCGGCAACGACTCCGCGTCGGCGCAGGTCTACACCGTCGACGTCCTCGGCATCACCCCGACCGAGGCCTGGGGCACGGAGCAGCCCGCGGTCGAGGGCATGCCGGCTGTGACCCTCGCGGATGACGGCCAGCCGAGCGTTGAGGTCCCCGACGGGGATGCACCCACCGAGGTGCAGATCTCCGTTCTCAAGGAAGGCGACGGCGGTACCGTCACCGCGGGCGACACGACCCTCCTGCAGTACTACGGCGTCAGCTGGAACACCGGCGAGTCCTTCGATTCGTCCTGGGCCAATGGCGCACCGATCTCGATCTCGGGCAACACCTACGTCCCGGGCTTTATCGAGGCGCTCGAAGGACAGAAGGTCGGTTCCCAGATCCTCGTCGTCATTCCGCCGGCGCAGGGCTATGGCGAGGGCGAGATCAACGAGGAAGACCTCGTCGGGCAGACGCTGATCTTCGTGATCGACATCCTCGCGAACCAGAAGGCCGTCGCGGGCTGAGCGAGCGAGCCGAGGGCGTGACATAGGCTGGCGGGATGCGTCGCGTCATCGTCCTCGGCTCCACCGGTTCCATCGGAACCCAGGCTCTCGATGTGATCAGGGCCAACCCGCGGCGGTTCGAGCTCGTGGGGCTCGCCGCCGGGTCGAACTCCGCGCTCCTCACCGAGCAGGCGGAGCGGTTCCAGGTCGAGAGCACGGCCCTCGGCGCAGCCGAGGCAGAGCAGCTCGTCCGCGACGTCGAAGCGGATGTCGTCCTCAACGCGATCACGGGTTCGATCGGTCTCGGATCCACGCTGGCCGCGCTCGGGGCCGGACGCACCCTGGCTCTCGCCAACAAGGAATCCCTCATCGTCGGCGGTGAACTCGTGCTCAAGGCCGCGGCTCAGGATCAGATCGTTCCGGTGGACTCCGAGCACTCCGCCATCGCGCAAGCGCTGCGCAGTGGCGCGCACAGCGAGGTCCGTCGACTCGTCGTGACGGCATCCGGTGGTCCCTTCCGTGGCCGCTCTCGCGCCGAGCTCGGCGACGTCACGCCGCAGCAGGCGCTCGCGCACCCGACGTGGGACATGGGTCGCGTCGTGACGACCAACTCGGCGACCCTCGTGAACAAGGGGCTCGAAGTGATCGAGGCGCACCTGCTGTTCGACATCCCCTACGACGACATCGACGTGGTCGTGCATCCGCAGTCGATCGTGCACTCGATGGTCGAGTTCATCGACGGGTCCACGATCGCGCAGGCATCGCCGCCCGACATGAGACTTCCGATCTCACTGGGCCTCGATTGGCCGAATCGGGTGGGGGGTGTGGGCCGCCCCCTGGACTGGACCACCAGCACCGCCTGGACCTTCGAGCCTCTGGACGACAAGGCCTTCCCTGCGGTGACCCTTGCGAAGGCGGTCGGTCGCGCCGGCGCGACGTTCCCCGCGGTCTACAACGCCGCCAACGAGCAGGCCGTCGACGCGTTCCATGAGGGGCGGCTCCCGTTCCTCGGCATCGCCGACACGATCGCAGCCGTCATCGACGCGCACGAGCCTCCTGCCGCGCTGACCGTGGAGTCGCTCGCGGATGCCGAGGCCTGGGCGCGCCGCAAGGCCGACCAGCTCATCGCCGCGCGCTGACGGTTTTCACCCGCGCGTTCGGGAGGGATACTCGCCTTCGGGAGGTGCTTGCGGCCGCGATCCTCAGCCCGAGCGTGAGTCTTCAGCCCGTGCGGGGCACGGACCGAGCCCGTGCGGGGCACGGACCGCCCCCGCGCGAGCAGGCTGCTCAGTCCTCGGGGTACGGCACGGGCCAGTGCGAATCCGGCACGGGCCAGCCGGCGGCCTTCAGCGCACGACGGGCGAGTTCCCGCGCCGAATACGGCGTCCGCACACCGCGGATGTCGCGGTAGTCCTGGTGACCGGGGCCCGCCCAGAGGATCGCGTCGCCATCGCCGACCAGGGCGACGGCTTCGACGATCGCCTTCTCCGGAGGGGAGTACTCGTGGATCTCGGCATCCGGTCGCGCCTTTCGAGCGCCCTCGACCAGGGTCGCCCTGATCGCATCCGGGTCCTCGAAACGGGGATGATGATCCGTCACGACGAGGATGTCGCTGCCCTCGACGGCGGTGCGGGCCATGTCGAACCGCTTGCTCGCGTCGCGGTCGCCGTCGGCGCCGAACAGCATCAGCACCCGGCCAGACGTCACCCGGCGCACCGCCGCGAGCGTCTTCTCGAACGCATCGGGGGAGTGACCGAAGTCGACGAAGACCGCAGGGCCGCTGTCGCCCGAGACGAGCTGCGTGCGGCCAGGCAGATACGCCCGGATGCCGCCGTCGCGAGCGAGCGCGGCGGTGATGCGATCCCAGTCGTAGCCGCCCTCGAGCAGCATGACGATCGCGAGTGCGGCGTTCGCCGCCATGTGCGGCCCGATCACGGGAACCGTCGTGGTGAGCGATCCGGCGGGGCCGGTCATGGTGAAGGTCGTGCCCGCGGCCCGCTCGTCGTCGATCACGACGGTCCAGTCCGCGCGGGCGGATGCATCAGGGTCGGTCGCGATCGACGGCGTGCCGACCGTGACGACGGGAACTTCGGCGCGCTCGACGACGGTCGCCCCTGAGGCGGAGTCGATGCACACGACGGCGCGACGCGAGCGATCAGGGAGGAACAGCGGCAGTTTCGCCTCGAAGTACTCGTCCATATCGGCGTAGTCGTCGAGGTGATCGTGGCTGAGGTTCGTGAAGCCGGCGACGTCGAAGACGATCCCGTCGACGCGGTGGCGCGACAGCGCCTGGGCGCTCACCTCGACCGCGACGGCCTCGACGTGGCGCTCCCGCATGAGGGCGAGCAGCGCGTGCATCTCGGACGCCTCGGGGGTCGTCAGACGGGAAACGATGATCTCACCGGCGATGTGACGCTCTGCGGTGGAGGAGAGGCCGGTGACGACGCCGATCTGCTCGAGGATGCCGGCGAGGAGGTGCGAGACGCTCGTCTTGCCGTTCGTGCCGGTGGTGCCGAACAGGAGGGGGAGAGTGTCGTCGGCTCCGGTTCCGTAGACCCACGCACTCAGCGCACCGAGCGTGGCGCGCGGATCGTCGACGATGACGATCGGCAGATCGGCACTCGCGGCGATGTCCGCGCCGGCGGCATCGGTGATCACCGCGACGGCACCCTTCTCCGCCGCGGTGGTCGCGAATTCGGCGCCGTGGCGATTCACGCCCTGAATGGCGACGAACGCCTCGCCGGCACGGAGATCGGCGGTCGCGAGGGTGATCCCCGACAGGGACACCCCGCTCACTTCTCCGCGCACCTCACGGGCGAATCGGGTGACGAGTTCGGACAGCTCGCGCCTGGGCGGGTTCGCGGGGCGGAGCACGGGCGGCAGGCTCGGTTGTTGTTCAATCGACATGTCCCCTCAATGATCGCATGTCGGCGCGCGGATGAACGGTGCGGCGCGGCCGCCCGTTCGCGCACACCCCCGACCGTCGGAGCCGATTCCTAGGCGGCGCAGGCTAGCGTGTCCATGTGGAAACACTGCTCTATGTGGGCGGCATCCTGTTCATGCTGATCGGTCTCGGACTGTCGATCGGTCTGCACGAGATCGGCCACCTCCTGCCCGCGAAGCTCTTCGGCGTGCGCGTCGGCCAGTACATGATCGGCTTCGGCCCCCGTGTGTGGTCGAAGCGCATCGGAGAGACCGAGTACGGCTTCAAGCTCCTCCCGCTCGGCGGATTCATCTCGATGTCGGGCATGTACCCGGCGTCATCGTCGACTGGGCCGGCTCGCGGCCTGTTCCGCACGCTCGTGCAGGACGCGAGGACGGCGAACGATGAGACCATCGCCGACGGTGCCGAGCACCGTGTGTTCTACCGGCTGCCGGTATGGAAGCGCGTGATCGTGATGCTCGGCGGCCCGCTCATGAATCTGATCCTCGCGGTCGTCATCTTCACGGTGCTCGTGTCGGGTATCGGCGTCCAGCAGGGGACCACGACGATCGCCTCGGTGACGCAGTGCGTGCTGCCGGCGGGCTCGACCGCCACGGAGTGCGCCGCCGACGACCCGGAGTCCCCTGCGGCCGAGGCCGGCCTGCAGCCGGGCGATCAGCTCGTCTCGGTCGGCGGGACGCCCGTGTCGACGTTCGCCGACGCGAGCAGCATCGTGCAGGATTCCCCCGGAACCCCGCTCGACGTCGTGGTCTTGCGAGACGGGGCGGAGACCACGCTGACGGTCACGCCGATCGCTGCCGAGCGATCGCTGACCGACGCGAGCGGTCAGCCGCTGCTCGACGACGACGGCGATCAGATCGTCAAGACGGTCGGCTATGTCGGGATGGCGGCGCAGATGGGGTACGTCCAGCAACCGCTCACTGCGGGCCCGCAGCTCGCAGGCGAGAACGTGAGCAGGGTCGCGTCTCTGATCGTGACGCTCCCGGTGCGGCTCTGGGACGTCGGAGTCTCACTGGTCACGGGAGGCGAGCGCGACCCGAACGGGCCTCTCAGCGTCGTCGGCGTCGGGCGGCTGGCCGGCGAGGTCGCCGCGACCGATGCGCCGATCCTGAACAGGTTCGCCGTGCTGCTGCAGCTGCTCGGCTCGCTGAACATCGCCCTGTTCGTCTTCAACCTCATCCCGCTGCTGCCACTCGACGGCGGTCACATCGTCGTCGCGCTGTGGGACGGGATCAAGCGTGCCTGGGCCCGGATCTTCCGCCGCCCGCCCCCCGCGCCGGTCGACGCGACGAAGCTGGTGCCACTCACCGTGGTGGTGGCGGTGCTGCTCATCGCGATGGGAGCGCTGCTCCTCGTCGCCGATCTGTTCAACCCGGTGGATCTGCTCGGCGGCTGACCGCCCGGCGCCCGCTGTCATCGAGGCCCACCGCATCCGCCCGGCATCCGTCCGCGGAGAGTCGCGCGGATGCCGGCCGGATGCCCGGACGCTCAGTTCAGAGCGTGCGCGACGAGACGCTCCAGCGTGCGGATGCCGTCGCGGGACAGGATGGATTCGAGATGTCCCTGCACCGAGGCGAACCCGGGGCCCCGCAGGGAGTACACGTCGCCGGTGGTGGGATCGGCCGACACTTCGGCCACCCCGACGGATGCCGTGCCCGGGGCGACGCGCGCCGTGAACGTGTTGTAGAACCCGATCGATGCGTTCTCACCGAAGACGGGGACCGACTTCTGCAGTCCCTGGTGCGGCGAGTCCAGCGGCGTGAGCTCGATACCGAGGCCGTCGGCGAGGATCTGGTGGCTCAGGCAGACGGCGAGCAGGGGGCGGCCGGCATCCCGTCGTCGGGCGACGACGTGGCGCATGCGCGAGATGCGCGGGCTGGCGATGTCACGCGGGTCGCCGGGGCCGGGTCCGGCGACCACGAGGTCCGTCGTGTCGACGGCTGCGTCGTCCGCCTCGTTCCACGGCACGATCGTGACGTCGAGTCCGAGATGCCGCAGCTGGTGGGCGAGCATCGTGGTGAAGCGGTCCTCCGCGTCGACCACCAGCGCCGAGCGGCCGGCGAAGGGCCCCGTGAAATCCTCGCCCTGCGGGTTCAGCCAGAACTCGGCGAGACGGGAGTTGCGAGAGGCCAGCAGCTCGGCGACCGTCGGGTCATCGGCCAGCGAGCGCGGCGCGGCGGGAGCATCCGGATCGTCCTGCGCCGGCGCCGTGCGGTCGAGAGCGATCGCACCGATCGCTCCGAGCACGCCGGCGGCCTTGCCGTGGGTCTCGCTCACCTCGCCGTACGGGTCGGAGTGCCGCACGAGCGTCGCGCCCACCGGGACGCTCAGGGCGCCGTCGTTCACATAGACCGTGCGGATGAGGATCGGGGCGTCGAGATCGTGTCCGCCCTCGGCGTTCGGAGTGAACAGCGCGGCGACGCCGGAGTAATAGCCCCGTGGCTTCCGCTCGTGCCGTCCGATCACGGCGCACGCGTTCTGCATCGGAGAGCCCGTGACGGTGGGGGCGAACATCGTCTCGCGGAGGATGTCGCGCGGGTCGAGCCGGCTGCGGCCGCGCAGCATGTACTCGGTGTGCGTGAGCCGTGACATCTCTTTGAGATGCGGGCCTGTGATGCGGCCACCGTCGGAGCAGACGGCGCTCATCATCTTGAGCTCCTCATCGACGACCATGAACAGCTCCTCGGTCTCCTTCGTCGAGGAGAGGAAGTCGACCAGGGTCTCCTTCGTGGCCCCGCCCTGCGGGTGCCGGAAGGTCCCCGAGATCGGGTTCATCGTCACGATGCCGTCGCGCGCCACGACATGGGCCTCCGGGCTCGCACCGACAGCGATCCGATTCGGTGTGATGACCGCGAACGTCCAGTACGCACCGCGCTCGTGCGTCAGCAGCGCTCGGAACCAGGTGAGCGCCGCCGTGCGCTCGTCGACGTCGATCGAGGCGGTGTAGTCGCGGCGGATGACGAAGTTCGCCCCCTCGCCATTGCCGATCTCATCGGCGATCACCCTCTCGACGATGCGGGCGTACTCGTCGTCGGCGATGTCGAACCCACCGTCGCGCAGCGGAACGTTCTCAGCCGGAAGCGCGTCGAGCACGTCCGAGGCGGGCAGCTCGAGGTGCTCGTCGACGACGATGCAGCGCAGCGGGGCACCGTCGTCCTGAGCCGAGAAGCCGCGTTCGCGAACCTGACGGTAGGGGACGAGGGCGAACACCTCCCTGGCGGTCCCGCCCTCGACGAGGGGGATGTCGGCCAGCAGATCGACGTCGACGACATCGCCCGCGAGCAGTTCGACGGTGTCCGCACCGTCGCGCGCGATCAGCACGAAGGATGCCGCCGGATCTGCGCTGAGCTCGGCGAGGCGTGAGAGGGTCATCGATGTCTCCTGTGCGAGGGATCAGGCGCGGCTCACACGAAAAGACCGCCCCTGAAGGCGGTCTGGATTCGTGGGAACGCGAACACACCGCCTAGGAGGCGGGCCACCACGTGACGTTCGCGAACATGGGCCGAAACTATCACACCCCGAGGCGCGGGATCGGCGCATGACGGGGTGCCATCATCCAGCCCGCGTGCATGTGGGCGGCGTAGGCTGTGAGTGTGCCAGCAGTGAACCTTGGGATGCCGAAGATCCCCGAAGTCCTCGCCCCTCGCCGCAAGTCCCGCCAGATCAAGGTGGGCAAGGTGCTCGTCGGTGGCGATGCGCCCATCACGGTGCAGTCGATGACCACCACGAAGACCACGGACATCAACGCGACGCTGCAACAGATCGCCGAGCTCACGGCATCCGGTTGCGAGATCGTGCGCGTCGCCGTCCCGCATCAGGACGATGCCGACGCGCTCAAGATCATCGCGATGAAGAGTCAGATCCCGGTCATCGCGGACATCCACTTCCAGCCGCGCTACATCTACACCGCGATCGACGCGGGGTGCGGTGCCGTGCGTGTCAATCCCGGCAACATCCGCGAGTTCGACGGGAACGTCGGCAAGATCGCTGAGGCGGCGAAGGCGGCGGGTGTCTCCCTGCGCATCGGCGTGAACGCGGGTTCCCTCGACCGCCGTCTGCTCGCGAAGTACGGCAAGGCGACCGCTGAGGCTCTGGTCGAGAGCGCCGTCTGGGAGGCGTCGCTCTTCGAGGAGCACGACTTTCACGACTTCAAGATCTCGGTCAAGCACAACGACCCGATCGTCATGGTCAAGGCCTACCGTCTGCTGGCCGAGCGGGGCGACTGGCCGCTGCACCTCGGTGTGACGGAAGCAGGGCCGGCGTTCCAGGGCACGATCAAGAGCGCGACTGCGTTCGGCATCCTTCTCAGCGAGGGCATCGGGGACACGATCCGGGTGTCGCTGTCTGCTCCTCCCGCCGAGGAGGTCAAGGTCGGACACCAGATCCTGCAGTCGCTGAACCTCCGCGAGCGCAAGCTCGAGATCGTCTCGTGCCCCTCGTGCGGGCGCGCACAGGTCGACGTGTACACGCTCGCTGAGAACGTCACCGAGGGTCTGAAGGACATGACGGTGCCGCTGCGCGTGGCCGTCATGGGCTGCGTCGTGAACGGCCCCGGCGAGGCCCGCGAGGCCGACCTCGGCGTCGCTTCCGGCAACGGCAAGGGACAGATCTTCGTCAAGGGAGAGGTCATCAAGACCGTCCCCGAGGCCGACATCGTCGCGACCCTGATCGAAGAGGCGAACCGCATCGCGGCGGAGATGGGACCGGATGCTCCGCTCGGAACGGCGCAGGTCGTCACTGCCTGACCCCCGTCGTGGCGTGTACGCCGAGGGCCGGGCATCATGAGCATTCGTGGAACAAGGAGATCATCATGTCTGATATCACCCTTCCCGCTCCCGCACAGGCTATGGTCGACGCGATCAACGCGGCGGATACCGAGGCATTCGTCGCGACGTTCACCCCCGCCGGATTCGTCAGCGATTGGGGCACGGTCAAGCCTGGTCCCGATGGCGTGCGCAGCTGGGCGCACACCGATGCGATCGGTGCGGGCGCGAAGATGACCGTGCTCTCGGCGTCGACCGACGGCGACACGACGAGCATCCGTTTCGGATGGTCGAGCAGCGTGTTCAACGGCGAGTCCGACGGGATCTTCGTCGTCGAGGGCGACAAGCTCGCCAGCTTCACGATCCCGCCCGGGCACTGACCGGCGGTCACGGTCGCGCATCGTTGCGCATCCGTGACCGGTCGTATCCGTCGTACGAGGAGGAGCGGCTCTAGCTTGTGACTCATGAGCCGTTCCTTCCGTGTATCCGCCGCCATCGCCGTCGCTGTCATCGTCGGCGGAATCCTGGCCGCCTGCGCTCCGGCGACGGATCCGTCTCCGTCGGTGAGTCCCTCTGCGACCCGAACGCAGACTCCCGAACCGGTGCCGACTGCGTCCGAGCCGGCCGTCGCCTTCGGCGGCGACTGCGCCGCGGTGCTCGATGCGGATGCTCTCACCGCGGCGATGGGGGAGCAGATGAACTCGTGGGACCCGGTGTGGGAGGACGGGGCACCGGCGAAGCTCGGTGGCGTGCGCTGCGCGTGGACCTCGGAGCAGTACCTCTCGGTCTCGGCGGCCGCATGGGTGTATCCACTCGACGTGCTCGACGCCGAGTGGGTCGTCGGCGAGGGGGGGAATTCCTGTGATGCGGACACGCACTCCTGCATCGCATCAGCCGTGTTCGGCGACGCGTGGGTGGGGATTAGGCTGTCGTCGGACCGCGCCGAGTCGTTGATCGAGAACGCCCGTCCGCTGGTCGACGAGATCGGTGCGAAGCTCGCCGGCGAGCCGGCACCTGTCGCCGATGCGCGCTCCGGGTGGTGGAACGCCGCACCCACCTGTGCGGACCTCGCGGCTGCCCTGGAGACCCAGGGGATCGGTCTCACCGTGCAGGGCGACTACCCGGCCGCTGCTCCGGCGTTCGCAGGCGGACCCCTCGAGCGGGGATGCGCCGCCTCAGCCACGGTCGACGGGGTCACGTTCCAGACGCATGTCGTGCTGCGAGCAGGGGCGGCGGCCGGCGTGGCCGCCGTGCTCGCGCTCGACCCGGACGCCGCGGTCGCTGCGGACGGCCGGACGTTCGCCGTGACCATCGAGCAGTACCCGTTCGACGGCGGCAGTGGCCTGATGCTCGGTGATGATGGTGCCAACCTCGTGGAGCTGTCCCTCTTCAACGGTGAACCGACCGCGCAGGATCCGGTTCTGCTCGCGGCGATCCTCGACGCCCTCGCACCCTAGAACGACCGCTGTGCGAGAGTGGGAGGATGTCAGGCATCGAGACCTCCACGACCGTCGGCTTCCCGTCCGGGGACCTCGAAGGCAGCGGCACCGTGCTGCACGTCGAGTCGTCACCCGACGGGGACGTGATCGTCGTCGATGCGACCCCGTTCCATCCCGTCGACCACACGTGGCCCGATCAGCCCGGCGATACCGGCGCGATCTCGTTCGGCGGCGATGAGGTCGCCGTCGTCGATGCGCTGATGGCGGCCAGCAGCGACGAGGGGGAGTTCGCCGTCGGCACCGGCATCCCGGTGAAGCGCGGTGCGGACGGATGGACCTGGCTCGTCGGGCACCGCCTCGCCGGTGCGGCACCGGCCGGTCTCGCGGCGGGCGATCCGGTGCGACTGCGGGTCGACGCGACACGGCGTTCCGGGCTCAGCCGTGGCCACACCGCGTGCCACCTGGCCTCGTTGGCGCTCGATCTGGCGGTGGCGGATCTGTGGCGCAAGGATCCGGGCGCCGACGCGCTGGGCGCGCCGGACTTCGAGGGGCGAACGAACCAGTCGAGCCGCATCCATGAGGACGGCTCGGTCGACGAGTACCGGCTGGGAAAGAGCCTGCGCCGGGCCGGTTTCGACACCGAGACCTTCTCGGCCACTCTCGCAGAGCGCGAGCACGCGATCAACGCGCGACTGCGGACCTGGGTGGCGTCGGCAGCGCTGAGCCGCATCGTCACCGACGGCCCGACGATCGTCGATCGGCGCACCTGGGTCTGCGGGCTTCCCGAGGGGGAGGCGAGGATCCTCTGCGGGGGGACGCATGCGCACTCGCTCTCGGAGTTCGCAGCGATCGAGGTCTCGCTCGATCTCAGCGACCCTCAGCTGCTCGTCATGACCACGCGAGCAGTCGCGGCCTGAGCATCACCACCGGGTGAGACCGAGCGCACCCTGGGCGCTCAGCCCTCGGCGGAGACTGGCTCGAACTCGATCTCGCCCCGCGAGATGTCGGTGCGCACCACCCGGAATCGAGCAGCCGAGCCAGGAACAGCGCCGGAGGGGAGCGGGGCGGATGCCGTCACTGCGGGTTCCGCGATCTGAACCGTCGCGCGCTCGCCGCGGATCGACACGATCGTCGCATCGAGTTCGGTGCCTACGAACGGGGTGAGCAGCGCGGCCTCGACGCAGTTGACGGTCGCGGAGTCGAGCGCGGACGCCCGCTGGCCGGACTCCCGCATCAACGCCGGCAGCTCCGGCAGCGAGGAACGAGCCCAGACGGGAACCTCTGTGCCCTGGGCGACGGCGAGACAGATCGTCAGCGACCAGCGGTCGACGAGCCGCCGGAGCGGAGCGGTCGCGTGGGCGTAGGGGGCGCCGATGGCCGCCTGCACTGCATCCGTCGGCGGAGCGCCGTCGAAGGCGACGTATCCGGCGCCCCGGAACAGTGAGGCGGCGGCCTCGAGCACGGGCAGGGTCAGCGGATCGTCGCGATCCAGGTCGCGCAGATAGTCGCCGTAGCGGCCGGACGTCCAGGGACGCCCGAGCGCCTCGGTCTGATGGCGGAACGCTGCGAAGGCCGCCTCATCGGGCTGAGGCATCGTGCGCAGGATCCCCACGCCCGCATCGAGCATGAGGGTCGCCGCCGCCATGCCCGTCATGAGCGACAACTGCGCGTTCCAGTCCTCCACGGGGAGCGGCCGACGCCGCTCGATGCGGTAGACACCGTCCGCATCTCGGACGACCTCCTCATCGGGCAGATTCAGGCTCGCTCCACCTCGGGCCTGCTCCTGCGCGATCCGCAGAGCACCGATCTCGGGGAGAAGCGCGGCGGGGCCGTCCTCGCCGCGGTCGAGCGATGCCTGCGTCGAGGCGTAGTCGAGCTGCTGCCGTGATCGGATCAACGCCCGCTCCAGGCCGAAGTCGGTCACGGTTCCCACCTCGTCGAGCGCGAAGGTCCACACGAGCGCCGGGCGGTCGATCCCGGGGAGCAGTGACGCCCGATCCTCGCTGAGCACGCGCGGATGCAGCGGGATCGTCCCATTCGCCGCGTACAGCGTCTGGCCGCGACGCCGCGCCTCCGCATCGATCGCCCCGCCGGGGACGACGAACGACGGCACATCGGCGATCGCATAACGCACCGTGAAGCCTCGGCCTGCGCGCTCGAGGTGGAAGGCCTGATCGAGGTCGCGGGAGCCGAACGGATCCAAGGTCGCGAACGGGAGGTCACGGAGATCCGACTCCGGGACGGATGCCGTCGCCTGCTCCGCTTCGGCCAGCACGGCTGCCGGGAACTCGAGCGGAGCATCGAGGGACGAGGTCAGCGCGGCGAGAGCATCCGCCAACTCGGTCTGCGCGGCGGACGGGGCGACATGCGATCGACGCTGGGGCATGTTCTCACCCTATGGCGCGCGCTCGTGCGGACTATGCTGCGGCCATGACAGCGACGGAGCCGGTCGAGCACGGCGGGAGGGCGGCTCTGCTCCGGCAGGGCATCATCACCGCCGCCGTCGGGGCAGTGGTGTTCGTCCTCGGATCCGTCCTCGCGTCGGTGGTACTGCCCGAGACATCAGGGGGTCGGTTCTTCGCCCTCGTCTTCGCTCCGCCGTTGGCACTGCTCGTCTGGGCGGTCATCGCCGCCTTCGGACTCCCGCTGGCAGGAGCTGGCGATCGGGATTGCGGTCGGGGTCGCCGCCGTCTCGGCGCTTGTGCAGATCGGGCTCGCCGATGGCGTGATGCTCCTCATCGTCGCGACATGCAAGGGACTGACGCTCGGCGGGGCGGCATCCATCGGTGCGCTCATCGGACTGTGGGACTCGCGCCGTCGTCGGCACACATCGCAGGGTCCTGCGCGCTCTGAGGGCCGTCGCGACACGAGTCGGCAGTCCGCCGTGCAACCCCGGTCCGGCACGACGCAGGCGAAGGAACGTGGCGGACACCCGTTCGCGGTCGCCTCTGCGCTTGCGCTCGCCGCAGGCACCGTGCTCACGGTCTGTCTGCCGCTGGAGGGATTCCTCGTGTACTTCTCGATCTCGACAGCGGCCGAGCCGCCGACGCCCGCCGAGATCGCCAGGTACGAGTGGACGGCGGCCGGGGCGCTCCTCCTGCTGGCGGCTGCGATCGTCCTCTCGGCCATCCGGCGTCGAGGCGGTCTTGTCGTGCTCTCCACGGTCGCGCTTCTGTTCGCCGTCGTCGTCGCCAACGTCTTCGCGGTGCCGCGCGACAGGTTCCTTCCGGCACCGCCCCCGGATGTCGTCTACGACGGGCCCGTGTGCTTCGGGACGAGCGGGGACTGTCCCGGCGGGTGATCCGGACGGGTTCATGACTCAGGGCGACACCTGTCAGAGCGACATTGCCCCTGGCGCGCCTGTCCGGGCTAGCGTGGTGTCATGACCACTGCAGCGAAAGCACAGACCCTCATCGACCTCTACGACGCCCCGGAGATCCTTCGCGTCGTCAACGTCTGGGACGTCGTCGGCGCACGTGCCGTCGCCGCCCTGCCAGAGACGAAGGCCATCGCGACAGCGGGACACGGCATCGCCGCGTCGTTCGGCTATGACGACGGCACCACGCCGCGCGACATCATGATCGACATGGTCGGACGCATTGCCGCATCCGTCGACGTCCCCGTCACCGCGGACCTCGACGACGGCTACGGCGACGCGGGGGAGACCACCCGCCTCGCGATCGCCGCCGGTGTCGTCGGCGCCAACGTCGAGGACCGCCTCAAGCCGCTCGACGAGTCCGTCGCGATCGTCGAGGCGATCGTGAAGGCCGCCGAGGCCGAGGGCGTCCCGTTCGCGCTCAATGCGCGCACCGACGCGTTCGTGCGCGGAGGCGGACGCCCGGTCGAAGAGAGCGTCGCCGATGCGATCCAGCGCGGACGCGCGTTCCTGGATGCTGGAGCCACGGCGGTGTTCGTGCCCGGGATCCTCGACGCCACGACGACCCGTCAGCTCGTCGAAGGGATCGGCCGCAACAAGGTCAGCGTGATCGGTCTTCCGGGTGCGCTCGCCGCAGCACAGTACGAGGAGCTCGGCGTCGCCCGCATCTCCTACGGTCCGCTGCCTCAGCGTGTGGCGCTCACGGCGCTGCAGGAGCTCGCCGCGTCGCTCTACGGCACCGGTGTCGTGCCCGCGGGTCTCCCCGCGCTCAACTGACACGGGACGAGTGACCACGGCCCGTAGAATCGTCCCGTGGTCATTCGTCTATCGAACTTCTTCCTCCGCACGCTCCGTGAAGACCCGGCCGGCGCCGAGGTCACCAGCCACAAGCTGCTGATCCGCGCCGGATACATCCGACCGCAGGCGGCCGGCATCTTCGCGTGGCTGCCGCTCGGCCTGCGGGTCAAGGCCAAGATCGAGACCGTCATCCGCGAGGAGATGGCCGCGGCCGGTGCCCAGGAGGTGCATTTCCCGGCTCTCATGCCCCGAGAGGCCTACGAGGCGACCGGGCGCTGGGACGAGTACGGCGACCTGCTCTTCCGTCTGCAGGACCGCAAGGGCGGCGACTACCTGCTCGCCCCCACCCACGAAGAGGCGTTCACCGGTCTTGTGAAGGATCTGTACTCCTCGTACAAGGACCTTCCGCTGACGATCTACCAGATCCAGGACAAGTACCGCGACGAAGCTCGTCCGCGTGCGGGTCTGCTCCGCGGCCGCGAATTCACGATGAAGGACGCCTACTCGTTCGACTCGTCGGATGCCGGACTGGAGGCGAGCTATCAGGCCCAGCGCGACGCCTACGAGCGCATCTTCCAGCGCCTGGGTCTGGAATACGCGATCGTGCAGGCGGATGCCGGTGCCATGGGAGGTTCGCGCAGCGAGGAGTTCCTGCACCCCACGCCGGTCGGTGAGGACACGTTCGTCCGCAGCGCCGGCGGCTACGCGGCGAACGTCGAGGCGTTCACGACCGCGGTGCCCGCCCCCGTGGCCTTCGACGCCGACGCGTCGCCCGTCGTCTTCGACTCGCCGAACACGCCGACGATCGAGACGCTCGTCGCGCACGCCAATGCGCACCTCGACGGCGAGTACACCGCGGCCGACACGCTGAAGAACGTCGTGCTCGCGCTCACGCACCTCGACGGAACCCGCGAGCTCGTCGTCGTCGGCATCCCCGGTGACCGCGAGGTCGACGAGAAGCGCGCGGAGGTGGCCTTCGCCCCGGCCGAGGTGTCGACCGCGACGCCCGAGGACTTCGAGAAGAATCCGCTGCTCGTCAAGGGCTACATCGGCCCCTGGTCGCCCACCGGTGCTGTGCTCGGCGACGAGTCGGCCACAGGCATCCGCTACCTCGTCGACCCCCGCGTCAGCGAAGGATCGAGCTGGATCACCGGCGCGAACATCGACCAGAAGCACGCGCACTCGGTCGTCGCAGGGCGCGACTTCGAGGCGGACGGCATCGTCGAGATCGCGAACGTCAGGGCGGGCGACCCCGCACCCGACGGCTCGGGTCCGGTCGAGCTCGCCCGCGGCATGGAGATCGGCCATGTCTTCCAGCTCGGACGCAAGTACGCCGAGGCTCTCGGCCTCAAGGTTCTCGACGAGAACGGCAAGCTGGTCACCGTCACCATGGGGTCCTACGGCATCGGCGTGACGCGCATCCTCGCGATCATCGCCGAGCTCAACAACGACGACAAGGGCCTCATCTGGCCGGCATCCGTCGCGCCGTTCGACGTGCAGGTCGTCGCCGCGGGGCGCGACCAGGTCGCCTTCGACGTCGCCGCCGACATCTCGGCGCAGCTCGAGTCCACAGGCCTGGACGTGCTCTACGACGACCGTCCCAAGGTGTCGCCGGGCGTCAAGTTCGGCGACGCAGAGCTGGTCGGTGTCCCGAAGATCGTGATCGTCGGCCGCGGTGCGGCCGAGGGGCAGGTCGAGCTCTGGGATCGCGCGAGCGGCGAGAGGGATGCCGTGTCGGTCGCCGAAGCCATCGCTCGCCTCACGCGCTGAACGGTCAGAAGAGCCGCGGCATCCGATCGGCTGCCGCGGCTCTTCGCATCCCTGCTCCGGCGGCGTTGCGGATCTGAGAGCATCCGACTGTCGTGACACGCTGGAGGTATGACCGAGGAGACGCTTCCCGCCGCGCTCAGCGCAGAGATCAACAAGGTCCTCGACGACGCCGGGGTCCGCTCCGATCGCCGTCTGGTGATGCGGATGCTGCGCACGGCGATCCTCCTCGGGGAGGACGGAGCCGATCGCCTCGACCTCAAGATCGCGTCGGCGGCCCTCGCGGAGATGCGAGACGCCTTCCGGCTCTTCGCGCCCTACGAGGGCGTGCCGAAGGTCACGGTGTTCGGATCCGCCAGGACTCGACAGGACGACCCGCTCTATCTCCAGGCACGGGACGTCGCGGCGGCCCTCGCCACGGAGGGATGGATGGTGGTGACAGGCGCGGGTCCCGGCATCATGCAGGCGGCGGCGGAGGGCGCCGGTCCCGCCCTGTCGCTCGGCGTCTCGATCCGCCTGCCCTTCGAGGAGAAGGCGAACACGATCATCGAGGGCTCCGAGCACGTCGTCGCGATGAAGTACTTCTTCACCCGCAAGCTCATGCTGATGAAGGAGTCCCTCGGTTTCATCTGCCTTCCCGGCGGCTTCGGGACCCTCGACGAGATGTTCGAGCTGCTCACCCTCCAGCAGACCGGCAAAGCGGAGCCGACACCCATCGTCCTGCTGGATCGGAAGGGCGGCACGTTCTGGAACGGGCTCAAGCGCTTCATCGACGAGGATCTCGCGCCGACCGGTGTCATCTCGGAGGGGGACTTCGACCGGGTCGTCGTCACCGATTCGATCGAGGACGCGATCGCCGAGATCACCGGATTCTGGCGGAACTACGACTCGCTCCGGTGGGTCGGCGACGCGCTCGTCCTGCGCCTGCGCGCTGAGCCGACGGATGCCGAACTCGACGACCTCACCGACCGTTTCGGCCACATGCTCGCCGACGGGCGCATCCGGCGCAGCGAGCCGCTCGCGCCGGAGATCACCGACGGGGACCGCCTTGACCTCCCTCGGGTCGTCCTCCATCTGGACCATCGGCGCGTCGGCGAGCTCTTCCGTCTGATCGGGGCGCTCAACGCATTGGCATCCGCTCCCGAGAACTGACGCCGCCCGGATCCGTGTGGTGCGCCGCGTCCGGTATCCTGGACGGATGCCCGCTGCGTCTCGCGGGCGAGAGCTGAATAGGGAGGCCGTCCATGGACATCGAGCTGAGTCTGCTGCGTGGGATCGAGAAGGAGAAGTCGATCCCCTTCGACGAGCTGGTCTCGATCATCGAGCAGGCCATCCTGACGGCCTACAACAAGCACGTCGCCGGTGACGGACCCGCCCCGGAGGGCGTGCGCGTCGCCCTCGACCGCAAGTCCGGACACGTCGCCGTGCTGCAGGCCGTGACCGACGACGAG
Source organism: Microbacterium sp. ZW T5_45 (assembly GCF_044987415.1). Classification (NCBI taxonomy): domain Bacteria; kingdom Bacillati; phylum Actinomycetota; class Actinomycetes; order Micrococcales; family Microbacteriaceae; genus Microbacterium; species Microbacterium sp. ZW T5_45. The sequence continues at coordinate 117,758 of NZ_JBJDRJ010000009.1, forward strand.
GGGGCCGTGATCGGCGAGGAGGACGCGACCCCGGACGACTTCGGACGCATCGCCGCGTTCGCCGCCAAGCAGGTCATCGGTCAGCGTCTGCGCGACATCGCCGACGATGCCGTCCTCGGCGAGTTCCGTGGCAAGGAAGGCGACATCGTCGCAGGTGTGGTCCAGCAGGGTCCCAACCCGCGGATGATCCATGTCGACCTCGGCACCGTCGAAGCGATCCTGCCGCCCGAGGAGCAGGTGCCGGGTGAGGAGTACTCGCACGGCTCGCGCGTGCGTGTCTACGTGACCAGCGTCGCGAAGGGCCTCAAGGGGCCGCAGATCACGGTGTCCCGGACTCACCCGGGTCTCGTGCGCAAGCTGTTCGCCCTGGAGGTCCCCGAGATCGCCGGCGGTCTGGTCGAGATCGTGTCCCTCGCGCGCGAGGCCGGACATCGCACGAAGATCGCCGTGAAGGCCAACGACCCGTCGATCAACGCCAAGGGCGCGTGCATCGGGGAGATGGGGCGTCGCGTGCGTGCGGTGACCGAGGAACTGGCGGGGGAGAAGATCGACATCATCGACTACAACCCCGAACTCGCCGCCTTCGTCGCGAACGCGCTGTCGCCCGCCAAGGTGACCAGTTCGTTCATCCTCGACGCGAACACGAAGGCTGTCCGCGCTCTGGTGCCGGACTACCAGCTGTCGCTCGCCATCGGCAAGGAGGGGCAGAACGCCCGCCTCGCGGCGAAGCTGACCGGCGCGAAGATCGACATCCAGCCCGACAGCATCCTCGACTGACTCCGAGACGGACTCGCCCCGTGTGGGCGAGTCCGATTGAATCCCAGGTGTAAGATGGAACCCGTACGAACGTGCGTCGGCTGTCGCACGCGTGCTCCCCGATCCGCCCTGCTCAGGGTGGTGACCCAGGACGACACTCTCATCATCGATGAACGTGCTGTCCTGCCGGGGCGCGGCGCGTGGGTGCATGCCACGCGGGAATGCATGGAGGCCGCACTGCGGCGTCGTGCTTTCGGACGAGCGCTCCGTGTGTCCGCGAATGTGGACACGCAGACCATCGAAAACTATCCATTCGGAAACAAAGGCTGAACAGCTATGGAAACAAAGTGAACGGCTCGAAATGAGACCCGTCCGCGACTGATGGTCTGCCCTGTCTGGGCAGACCGCCCCAGACAGGAGAATTGTGGCTGGTAAACCACGCGTACATGAGATCGCCGCTGAACTCGGCGTCGACAGCAAGGTCGCTCTTGCAAAGCTCAAGGAACTCGGCGAATTCGTGAAGAGTCCTTCGTCCACCGTCGAGCCCCCCGTCGCCCGCAAGCTGCGTGCGGCGATCGAGGCCGACGCCTCGCTGAAGCCCGCTGAGGCGAAGCCCGCCTCGGCCAAGCCCGCGCAGGGCTCCGCTGCGGCGACCCCCGGCCCGGCCAAGTCGTCCGCGCCGACCCCCGGTCCCAAGCCGGGACCGAAGCCCGGTCCTGCCCCGGCGCCTGCACCCGAGGCTCCCGCCCCGGCTGCGCCTGCTGCGCAGGCCCCTGCGGCATCGTCCGCACCCAAGCCCGGTCCTGCGGCTCCGAAGCCCGCAGACAACGCGGCTCCCAAGCCCGGTGCCCCGCGCCCCGGCAACAACCCGTTCTCCAGCTCCCAGGGCATGGGTCAGCGTCCCGCTGGTCCCCGCCCGGGGAACAATCCCTTCGCGTCCGCTCAGGGCATGGGCCAGCGCCCGACGCCGGGCAACATCCCGCGTCCGCAGGCTCCGCGCCCGGGAGCTCCGCGTCCGGGCGCACCCCGTCCCGGTTCGCCTCGTCCCGGCGCCCCTCGCGGCGGTCAGGGCGGTCGTCCCGGCGCACCGTTCCAGCAGCGTCCCGGCGGTCCCGGTCGTCCCGGCGGTGCCGGCGGCCCCGGTGCCGGTGGTCCCGGCGCTCGTCCCGGCGGGGGTGGCGGATTCGCCGGCCGCCCCGGCGGCGGTGGCGGTCGTGGTCGCGGCCCCGGTGGTGGTACCGCCGGTGCGTTCGGCAAGGGCGGCGGCAAGAGCAAGCAGCGCAAGTCGCGGCGGGCGAAGCGGCAGGAGTTCGAGATGCGGTCGGCGCCGGTCGTCGGCGGCGTCAACGTCTCGAAGGGCAATGGCGAGATCATCCGTCTGCGCCGCGGTGCATCCATCGCGGACTTCGCGGACAAGCTCGAAGCGCTGAACGGCTACACCGTCCAGCCGGGAACGCTCGTCACGATCCTCTTCAACCTGGGCGAGATGGCAACGGCCACCGAGTCCCTGGACGAGGCGACCTTCGAGATCCTCGGCGAAGAGCTCGGCTACAAGATCCAGATGGTCTCGCCCGAGGACGAGGACAAGGAGCTCCTCGAGGGCTTCGGTCTCGACCTCGAGGCCGAGCTGGAGGCGGAGAGCGAGGACGACCTCGAGATCCGTCCTCCGGTCGTCACCGTCATGGGTCACGTCGACCACGGTAAGACGCGCCTCCTCGACGCGATCCGCAAGACCAATGTCATCGAGGGCGAGGCCGGCGGCATCACCCAGCACATCGGTGCCTACCAGGTCTGGACCGAGCACGAGGGCATCGAGCGCGCCATCACCTTCATCGACACCCCGGGTCACGAGGCGTTCACCGCCATGCGTGCACGTGGTGCGCAGGTGACCGATCTCGCGATCCTCGTGGTCGCGGCCGACGACGGCATCATGCCGCAGACGGTCGAGGCGCTGAACCACGCTCAGGCGGCGGACGTGCCGATCGTGGTCGCGGTGAACAAGGTCGACAAGCCCGAGGCCAACCCGGCCAAGGTCCGTCAGCAGCTCACGGAGTACGGTCTGGTCGCCGAGGAGTACGGCGGCGACGTCATGTTCGTCGACGTCTCGGCTCGCGCCGGCACCGGCATCCAGGAGCTCCTGGACGCCGTCCTGCTCACCGCGGACGCCGGTCTCGACCTCACGGCGAACCCGAACAAGGCCGCTCGAGGCGTCGCCATCGAGGCGAAGCTCGACAAGGGTCGCGGTTCGGTCGCCACGGTGCTCATCCAGTCCGGAACGCTGCGCGTCGGCGACGCGATCGTGGCGGGCACGGCGTACGGCCGTGTGCGTGCGATGGCAGACGAGAACGGCGAGCAGGTCCTCGAGGCCTACCCGTCGCGTCCGGTCCAGGTGCAGGGTCTCAACTCGGTTCCCCGGGCAGGCGACGTCTTCATCGTGACCGAAGAAGACCGCATGGCCCGTCAGATCGCCGAGAAGCGCGAAGCCGTCGAGCGCAACGCCCAGCTGGCCAAGGCCCGCAAGCGCATCTCGCTCGAGGACTTCACCCGTGCACTCGAAGAGGGCAAGGTCGAGTCGCTCAACCTCATCATCAAGGGTGACGTGTCGGGTGCCGTCGAGGCGCTCGAGGAGTCGCTCCTCAAGATCGAGGTCGACGACTCGGTGCAGCTGCGCATCATCCACCGCGGCGTCGGTGCGATCACCGAGTCCGACGTGAACCTGGCGACGATCGACAACGCGATCATCGTGGGCTTCAACGTCCGTCCCGACACGAAGGCGCGCGAGCGCGCCTCCCGTGAGGGCGTGGACATCCGCTTCTACTCCGTCATCTACAACGCGATCGACGAGATCGAGAGCTCGCTCAAGGGCATGCTCAAGCCGGAGTACGAAGAGGTCCAGTCGGGTGTCGCCGAGATCCGCGAGGTGTTCCGCTCCTCGAAGTTCGGCAACATCGCCGGTGTCATCGTGCGCTCGGGAACGATCACGCGCAACGCGAAGGCCCGTGTGATCCGCGACGGCGTCGTGCTGGCCGATGGCCTCGCCATCGAGTCGCTGCGTCGCTTCAAGGATGACGTCACCGAGGTCCGCACGGACTACGAGGCCGGTATCGGCCTCGGCAAGTACAACGACATCCAGATCGGCGACGAGATCGAGACCACTGAACTGGTGGAGAAGCCTCGCGGCTGACGTAGGTCGCTCCGGCGATGGATGCCATCGGGATAACGGGAACCCCCAAGACCCCGACTATCCCGATGGCATCCATCACCTCCGCAACAGGTTCCCCGCCTCGGCGGTTGAGAGAAGGACAATAAGCATGGCTGGAGAACGACAGGCTCGTCTCGCCGACCGCATCCGCGTGATCCTCGCGGAGCGCCTCGAGAAGGGGCTGCGCGATCCGCGCCTCGGCTTCGTGACCATCACCGACGTCCGCGTGAGCGGCGATCTGCAGCACGCATCGGTCTTCTTCACCGTGCTCGGCACGGAAGAGGAGCGCGTTGCCAGCGGCGCCGCGCTCGCCTCGGCGACGGGGATGCTCCGCAGCGAGGTCGGTCGTCAGCTCAGCACCCGACTGGTGCCGACGCTGGAGTTCATCCCCGACGCACTGCCCGAGAACGCGGACCACATCTCCGCGCTGCTTCGCCAGGCGCAGGAGCACGACGCCGAGGTCGCCAAGCTCGCGTCCGGTGCGTCGCACGCCGGCGATGCGGACCCGTACGTGCACGACGACGAATCGGACAGCTGATCCGACTGCTACCCTCAGCGTGCGAGGGGAACGCACGCTGAGGGGAAAGCAGAATAGACACACCGACACCGCGCACAGCGGCGGCGTCGGCATCGTTCGTCGTATGCGAGATGCTGACGCAGCTGCACAGTCTGGGGCTGAACTGCGCACCGCACGTACTGAGCCGCGTCATCTCGGGCGTGGACGGCGATCAGCCGTCCGTGATCGAGATGGTCGCGGGACTCGATCCTGCCGTGAGAGCGGGACTCCGTCCGCTACCGCATCCGCTCCCGCTCGTCCCGGCGGTGGCCTCTCGATTCGAGAGCCTGGAGTTCGGAACACGGGATCGTGACCTCCTTTTGGGGGTGGCGCTGACCCTCGATGATGAGCTCGATCCGCTGCTCGTCTTCGATGGGCGCACCGCCGAGCAGATCGCGAACAGCGCTGCCGGCGAGCATCTCGTCATCCGTGCAGGACGCGTTCGATTCGCCGATCCGAGACTCGGACTGTGGGTCGAGGGCACTGCGTCGACGTCCGTCGAGTCGTCGGCGCATCGCCGACTCGCACAGGTGTTCGATGCGATCGGCGACCGTGTCGGCGCTGACTGGCATCGCGCCCGTGCATCGATGCGGGGGCTTGCCGAAGCGGCGCCCGAGCTCATCCGGATCGCGCGCAGCCTGTCCGAGAGCGGTCACACCGACCGGGCGCTGCAGCTCGCGGTGGAAGCAGCGGCGCACGCGACGGATGTCGATCTCGATGAGGCGCGCCTCGTCGCCGGTGCGGCGTCCATCGGAGCCGGCTATGCCGCCGAGGCGGCCTCCTGGCTGTCCGCGCTGTTCCCCCGGGGCACGGAGAAGTATCGCCTGCAGGGACTCAGCGGACTCCTGATCGCCCAGGCTCACCTGCACGGGGCGGTTCCCGACGTCGATCCTTCCGCTCTGCGACCGACGAGCGACGACCTCTCGGACTGGTACTCCTGGACACGTGCGGCAGCCTTTGGTGCCGTTCTCAGCGCGGAGCGGCACGACCGGCAGGGGATGCGCCTGTGGCTCGATGCGCTGCGCGAGGGGAGCATGCGCACCGGCACCGAACGATCCCTGCGGGACCCTGTGGTCGCGCTCAGCTGGTTGATCGCGCGCGACGACGACCACGAGGACGTCTCAGGGCACGGACCGTTCAGCGGACGGCTTCTCCGAGCGCTCCGCGCCGCGATCGACGGCGATCTCGATCGCGCGATACGCGCGATCACCGCGAGCGACTCCGACCTGACACCGGAAGTGGATGCCTTCGTCGCGGGATTCGAGCACAGTCCGCTCGTGCACGCGTATCTCGCCGTCGTCGAAGCGCTGCTGCTCGCCTGGCGCGGCGACATCCGAGCGGCGCGGGAGCGGCTGAACGGCGCCGTGCTCGATCTTCCTGTCGCAATGGCCTTCTCAGGAGTGGGCGTGGCCCTGCTGCGTCGACTCGATCTCGCCGTGGACGGTGCGATCGGGCCGGTCGCTCAGGCACTGACGAACGCGTTGCCGGCCGGCTTCCGGCTGGACCGTCTCGTCGACCGAGCCATCGAGTCGTTCCTCTCGGGATCATTCGACGACGCCACGGCGATCATGCGCCTGTGGCTCGACCAGGGAGCACCCGGCACCGCGTTCGCCCTGCCGGGCTTCGACGAAGCCGCACCGTGGTCGTGGGAGCATCCGACGATCATCCGGCTCGTCGAACCCCCTCAGAGCGTCGCCGCCCGGGGACTCCGCGCCAAGGTCGCGACCCTCGACGAGGGCCGCTGGCGGGCGGAGAGCGAGACGATCGCCGCCGCCGCACGTGAAGTGCTCTCACCGTTCGAGCGCGGTCGACTCGAGGCGATGATCGGCATCCGAGCCAGCATCGGGCAGGACGCGGAGGTCGCGCGAGAGCATCTGCGTGCGGCACACAACCTGTTCGCCGTCGCCGGGGCGGATGCCTGGACCCGGGTCGTGAGCGAGCGGCTCGACAGACTGGATGCCGACGCATCGGACGGCCAGGGCAGTCGTCACGACCTCAGTGCGTGTCGGGCGGCCTGGGAGCCGCTTCTGACGTCGCGGGAACTCGAGATCGCCATGCGCGTGGCGGCCGGCGCCTCGAACCGTACGATCGCCGAGGAGCTGAACGTGTCGGTCCGCACGGTCGAGGTGCACCTGGGTAGGGTCTTCGCGAAACTCGACGTCCGCACGCGAGCGGAACTGACCGTGCGCGCCCATCGCGTCAGCCGGTATGTGTGATCGTTCAGCGCGGCAGGGTCAGCAGTTCGCCGTCGGCCTCCGCGAGGCCGTCCGAGATCAGCGTTCCGATCGCGCGATCGCGCTGATGCGGATCGGGCCAGTCGGGCAGCACGGCGTCGAGAAGGACACCGGCCGGTCGGGAGCGCAGGAGTCTCAGGACTGCACCTCTGGCCTGACGGTCCGAGCCCTCGAAGGCGGCCTGACGTCGGCGGGTGTCACCGGTGTCGGGACGTCCGGCGGCGACCCAGGCGCAGGAAGTGCGCAGCGGGCAGACATCGCACTTCGGTGATCGCGCGGTGCAGACGGTCGCGCCGAGCTCCATCGCCGCCGCGTTGAAGACCGCGGACTCCGCATCGGATGCCGGCAGCAGCGATTCCATGAGGGTGAGGTCTCGACGCGAAGGCGGAGAGGGCTGCGACTGTCCGTCGACCGCTCTGGCGAGCACGCGTCTCGTGTTGGTGTCGACGACGGGATGCCGGTCGCCGTAGGCGAATGCGGCGACGGCTCGAGCCGTGTAGTCGCCGATCCCGGTGAGTGCGAGCAATGCGTCCACATCGCGGGGGACGACACCGCCGTGTCGATCGGTGATCTCGATCGCCGCGCGATGGAGCCACAGCGCGCGACGCGGATAGCCGAGGTTCGCCCACTGGGTCACGACATCCGCTGGGGCAGCCGCGGCGAGCAGACTCGGTCTCGGCCACCGGGCCAACCATGCGGTCAGATGCGGGATCACGCGGTTCACGGGAGTCTGCTGGAGCATGAACTCGCTCACGAGCGTTCCCCACGCGCCGTACTCCTCGTGGAATTCCGCCCGACGCCAAGGAAGATCGCGCGCCGCGCCCCGGTACCACTCTGAGAGGTGGTGCATCGCCGACACGGCGGCGGACGACGGAGAGGGCATCAGTCCAGCGTAGGCGAGCGGATCCCGTCGTGCGCGCCCGCGCGCGCACCGTAGGCTGGAGCAATGGTCTCGCCCGGCATCCTCCTCGTCGACAAGCCGGCAGGACTGACCAGTCACGACGTCGTCGCGCGCACCCGCCGCGCGTTCGGCACACGCAAGGTCGGTCACGCCGGAACCCTGGATCCGATGGCCACCGGCCTTCTCGTGATCGGTATCGAGGGGGCCACGCGGCTGCTCACGTACATCGTGGGCGCCGACAAGACCTACACCGCGACGATCCGTCTCGGCGCCACGACGACGACCGACGATGCAGAGGGCGAAACCGTCGCGACGGCGGCCCCGTCAGCGTGGGATGCCGTCACAGACGGGGCCATCGCCGACGGCATCCGCGCCCTCACCGGCACGATCTCCCAGGTGCCCAGCTCGGTCTCGGCCATCAAGGTCGACGGCCGTCGCGCGTACGACCGGGTTCGGGCGGGGGAGGAGGTCGTCCTCGCATCGCGCGAGGTCACGGTCTCCCGTTTCGACCTGATCGCGCGACGCGATGCCGACGCGAACATCGATCTCGACGTGGTCGTCGACTGCTCGTCGGGCACGTACATCCGCTCCCTCGCCCGCGATCTCGGCGCTGCGCTCGGTGTCGGCGGGCATCTGACCGCTCTGCGTCGCACGCACGTCGGCGACTTCGACGTCGCGGATGCCGTCTCCGTCGATTCCCTCGACGGGGCGGTTCCGGCGTCACCCGCCGCCGCTGCGGTCCGAGTGCTGCCCAGGCTCGATGTCACTGCCGAGGAAGCCCGCGACCTCCGGCACGGGAAGCGTCTGTCGGGAGCAGCGGCTCGCGTCGATGGCGCTCTCGCCGCGGCGATCGACGACGACGGCGACCTCGTCGGCATCGTGGAGAAGCGCGGAGCCGACCTGAAGAGTGCCATGAACATGCCCGAGTCCGCCGCATGATCCTCTGGCTCACCGTCGTCCAGATCATCGTCGCGATCGCCGCCGGGGTGTTCTGCCTGGTCGCCGGTCTCGCGAAGCGGCGCCCGAGCGACTACACGGTGGGAGCGCTGGCGCTCATCGAGCTGCTGCTCATCGTGCAGGTGGTCGTCGCGATCGTGTCGCCGCTCGCCGGTAATCCGCCGACCGGCGACCTGCTGGAGTACTGGGTGTACCTGGTCTCGGCTGTGCTGCTACCCGTCGGGGCGGTGCTGTGGGCGCTCATGGAGCGCAGTCGCTGGAGCACCGTGATCCTCGGGGTGGCGGCGCTGGCGATCGCCGTGATGCTGTGGCGGATGCAGGTGATCTGGACCATCCAGGTCGCCTGACCGCGGATCCGGGGCGGTCCGCCCGCAACTAGGATGGGTGGAGCTATGAGCACCACCGAAACCACCTCGCGGATGACCGGCATCGGCCGGGTCCTCGTCATCGTGTACGCCGTGATGGCGCTGGCCGCGACCGGACGGAGCTTCGTGCAGATCGTCCGACGCTTCGACGAAGCGCCGCTTGCATACTCGCTGTCCGCACTCGCTGCCGTCGTCTACATCCTCGCCACCCTCGCCCTCGTCCTCGCGAAGCGGCGCGGCTGGTACACGGTGGCGTGGGTGTCGATCGTCTTCGAGCTCACCGGCGTCCTCGTGGTCGGCCTGCTCAGCATCCTCGCCCCCGCGCTCTTCCAGCACGAGACGGTGTGGTCGCTGTTCGGTCACGGCTACCTGTTCATCCCGCTCGTGCTGCCGCTCTTCGGCATCTGGTGGCTCCGAACGCACCGCCCCGCCACGGCGGCCGAGGTCGCCTCGTGATCGTCTTCCGCGATCCGAGTGAGGTCCCCGCGGACTTCGGTCCCTCGGTCGTGGCCATAGGCAAGTTCGACGGCGTCCACGCCGGGCACCGCGCCGTGATCGAGCGGCTGCAGGAGCACGCCACCGCCTCCGGTGCGCGCGCCGTCGCGGTGACCTTCGACCGAAATCCGCTCGCCGTGCTTCGACCCGATCGGTGCCCCGAGAACGTGGTCACCGTCGACCGCAAGCTCGAGCTGCTGAGCGAGCTCGGTCTGGACGCGACCTTACTGCTCACCTTCGACGAGGCGCTCGCCTCACGCAGCGCCGAGGACTTCGTCACCGACATCCTCGTGTCGGCGCTCAAGGTCTCGACGGTTCTCGTGGGCGAGGACTTCCGCTTCGGTCACGGCGGTGCGGGAACACCTGAGCTCCTCGAGGAGCTCGGTCCCCGTCTCGGCTTCACCGTCGACATCGTCGACGACGTGTACCTTGAGGGTTCCGACCGCCGGGTATCGTCGAGCTGGATCCGGCAGCTTCTCATCGACGGCGATGTCACAACGGCCGCCAGGGCGCTCGGGCGCCCGGTGGATGTTCGCGGCGAGGTCGTGCATGGACTCAAGCGCGGTAGAGAGCTCGGCTTCCCGACGGCGAACCTGTCGACCATCACGGACTCCTTCGTCCCGGCCGACGGCATCTACGCCGGCTGGCTCGTCGACCACCACACCGGCATCCGTCATCGTGCTGCGATATCGGTCGGAACCAACCCGACGTTCGACGACGTGCTGCTGCGTCAGGTCGAGGCCCACGTGCTCGGAGAGACCGGACTCGACCTCTACGGACACGACGTGACGGTCGAGTTCATCGAACGCCTGCGCGGCATGGTCGCCTTCGAAGGGATCGAGAAGCTGAAGGTGCAGATGGCAGCCGATGTGGACGAGGCACAGAGAGTGCTCGACGCGTCGATCGCCTGAGGCGTGTCCTGCGATGCGCTGGTGCATCGGCATGGCGTAGACTGACGCTCGGTTCCCGGTGATCCTCGCACGTCGTTCGTGCATCGACGGGAACCGGATCCACCGTCCGCACGGTCCTGGCTCACGCCACACGCGGACATCGAGACGGCCCGGCACCGCAGGCGCTTCGGCCTTCACGCTCAGGAGGAGCATGCCGACCACGGCAACCGCCGCCACGCGGCGAAAGAAGACGTCCCGTCGTGACGACGAGGCGCCGCTGATTCCCATCCTCGCCCGCAAGGTGCGCGAGATCGAGGCGAAATCGCAGCGCGGCAAGCTCGGCCCCACGAACCGGGTCAAGTTCCAGGTCATCGCCTTCCTGGTGCGCGAGGAGCGCGCCAGGGTGAAGGCGGATGCCGATCTCGGCGACGTCGCACGGGCCGAACTGCTCAAGAGGCTCGACGGCGTCGCGACGATCCTCGCCAAGACGGCCGCACGCGACACCTCGCTGATCCAGCTCCTCGAAGCGGATCAGGCGACGTCTCCGGTCGCGAAGCGGATGCGCCGCGACTGGCTGCTCGAATCGGGTGCCGAACTCGCTCCGGAGGAGCTGATCATCGCGGACACCGCGCCCGTGCAGGCTCCGGTCGTTCCAGCGGCGATCGCCGAGCGTCAGGTGACGCCTCCGTCGGTCGAGTCGCGGCAGCTCGCGAATCCCTTCCTCGCTCCGGATCTGACCCCGCGTGTCACGACCACGCCTCGTCGCCGCCTCGACGGGTGGGAGCTCATGGGCCCGCTCTACAAGGCGTTCGAGACCGGTGCCGGTGGGACGTCGGCGAGCATGGAGTTGCCGCCGGCCCCCGAGTTCGACCACGTGTCGCCGAAGGGCCTCGAGGTCATGGTGCACCAGTCGAGATTCATCGAGGCGGTCCGTGAGGGCCACCGCAGTTTCCTGCTGGCGGACGAGCCGGGTCTCGGCAAGACCGCGCAGTCGGTTCTCGCGGCATCCGTCGCGGGGGCATACCCGCTGCTGGTCGTCGTCCCCAACGTGGTCAAGATGAACTGGGCGCGCGAGGTCGAGCGCTGGACTCCGCAGCGCCGGGCCACCGTGATCCAGGGCGACGGCGCCGACATCGACGCGTTCGCCGACGTGTTCATCGTCAACTACGAGATCCTCGATCGGCACATGTCGTGGCTCGCGTCGATCGGACTGCGCGGCATGGTCGTCGACGAGGCGCACTTCATCAAGAACCTCTCCTCCCAGCGCTCGCAGAACGTGCTGTCGCTGGCCTCCCGGGTCCGGGAGCGCACGCCCGGCGGCAAGCCGCTCATGCTCGCGCTGACCGGGACGCCGCTGATCAACGACGTCGAGGACTTCGATGCGATCTGGCGGTTCCTCGGGTGGACCACGGGGGAGAAGCCGGGTCCTGAGCTCATGGAGAAGCTCGATGCCACCGGGTTCTCGCCCGCTGACAAGGCGTTCTATCCCGAGGCCCGAGACGCCGTGATCTCCATGGGCATCGTGCGTCGCAAGAAGAAGGACGTCGCGGCGGACCTGCCCGACAAGCTGATCGCGGATCTGCCCGTGCAGTTGGACGACGAGTTCGGTCGCGGCATCCGTCAGGCCGAGCGCGAACTCGGCGAACGACTCGCTGCCAAGTACCGTCGCATCATCGAGGCGCGTGCATCTTCCGGTGGGTCTCTGAGCTCGTCGAAGGGGGCCGTCGGTGAGATCGACGACGACATCGTTCGTCTCGTCGCGCAGAACGAGCTCGAAGAGTCGAAGGCGGCCGGCACCGGAGGGGACAACGTCTTCACCATGGTTCGCCGCATCGGACAGGCGAAGGCGCAGCTCGCGGCGGACTACGCCGCGCAACTGCAGCGCTCCGTCGGCAAGGTGGTCTTCTTCGCGAAGCACATCGACGTGATGGACCGAGCGGAAGCGCACTTCGCCGCCAGCGGCATCCGCTCCGTCTCGATCCGTGGCGATCAGTCGACGGTGAATCGGCAGCAGGCGATCGACGACTTCAACGGCGACCCCGAGGTCGGCATCGCGGTCTGCTCGCTCACCGCGGCGGGTGTGGGGCTCAACCTGCAGGCCGCGTCGAACGTCGTGCTCGCGGAGCTGTCGTGGACGGCAGCGGAACAGACGCAGGCGATCGACCGCGTGCACCGGATCGGCCAGGACGAGCCGGTCACCGCGTGGAGGATCATCGCCGCACACACGATCGACACGAAGATCGCGGAGCTGATCGATCAGAAGCAGGGGCTCGCGGCGCGTGCGCTCGACGGTGAAGCGATCGACGACGCCGCAGCGGAACCAGTGCAGCTCGCGGCGCTCATGCACCTGCTCCGCCAGGCGCTCGGCGGAGCGTGAAGGATCGGGCGTTAAGAACAGCTGTTCTTAACGCCCGATTTTCTCTTTCTGACGGATGGGGTGGAATTTCTGGCCGAATGTCCCGAAACGTCGTCAAGATTCCGGGTTTTCGCGCTGTGGAATGGCGCATCCGGACACGGGGCCGCTAGTGTCGATCGCAGGCAGTGTCGCCTCATCCACCCTTTTCCCGAACGTCTGAAGGCACCAGCATGAAGATCGGCATCCTGACGAGCGGCGGCGACTGCCCCGGACTCAACGCGGTCATCCGCGGCATCGTGCTCAAGGGCACCACCACCTACGACCTCGAGTTCGTCGGCATCCGCGACGGCTGGCGCGGGGTCGTCGACGGAGACTTCTTCCCGCTCACCCGGCACGAGGTGAAGGGCCTCTCCAAGGTCGGTGGCACGATCCTCGGTACCAGCCGCACCAACCCCTATGAGGGCGAGCGCGGCGGCGCCGAGAACATCGCGAAGACCCTGTACGGGCACAAGATCGACGGCATCATCGCGATCGGCGGCGAGGGGACCCTCGCCGCCGCCGACCGTCTCGCGAAGGACGGGATCAACGTCATCGGCGTGCCGAAGACGATCGACAACGATCTGCAGGCCACCGACTACTCGTTCGGGTTCGACACCGCGGTCAACATCGCGACCGATGCGATGGACCGCCTGCGCACAACGGGCGACTCGCACCAGCGCTGCATGGTCGCCGAGGTCATGGGCCGTCACGTGGGCTGGATCGCCCTCCACGCGGGCATGGCGGCTGGCGCACATGCGATCCTCATCCCCGAGGTCCCGCAGACGCTCGAGGAGATCACGGCGCTCGTCTCGAGCGCTCACGATCGCGGCCGTGCACCGCTCGTCGTCGTCTCCGAGGGGTTCAAGCTCAAGGGCATGGACGAGGCCTACAGCGACAAGGGTCTCGACGCGTTCAACCGTCCGCGCCTCGGCGGCATCGGCGACCAGCTCGCCCCCGAGATCGAGCGCATCACGGGCATCGAGACCCGCGCGACGATCCTCGGGCACATCCAGCGAGGCGGGTCGCCGTCGGCCTTCGACCGCGTGCTCGCCACGCGTCTCGGGCTGCACGCGGCGGACGCGGTCGTCGACCGGGCATGGGGGCAGATGGTCGCGATGCAGGGCACCGACATCGTGCGGGTTCCGTTCGCAGAGGCGCTCGGCGAGCTCAACACGGTTCCGCGCGAGCGCTACGACGAGGCCGCCGCGCTCTTCGGCTGAGCCCCGCGTCGACAGGGCGGCGCCCGACTCCCGTCTGAAAACCTGATACTGCGCCGGCGGATTCGGGCCCGAGTGGGCCCGAATCCGCCGGGTCAGATCGCGCATGCGGGAATCAGGCGCGCCGGTGTCGATGCGCGGATGCCGGCAGCCAGGGGCGCGTATCGGTCGAGGCGTCAGCCGCGGAGGTGCAGACCCTGTGCGAGTGCGGTGCGGACGGTCTCCTGCACGTACCGGGGGTGGAAGAACAGCTGACCGTAGTCGAAACGCAGCACGATGTAGCCACGCAGTCTCAGCCGAGCATCCGCCTCGATGTCGCGCCGACGAGCTGCGGCGTCGCTGTGATGAGCGAAGCCGTCGAGCTGGATCACGAGCCGATCGCCGATGAGCGCGTCGACCCGATGACCATCGATCATGACCTGTTGTCGAACGGTGACGCCGATTTCGGCCATGAGGACCAGGAACTCCGTCTCCAGACCCGACTCCGAGAGCGATGATGCAGATCGCGCGACCTGTGCGACGCGCTCACCGCGCCAGTCGATCCGCGCCAGGACCTCGGCGGCGATCATTCGCTGGTGGAGCGCAGACTCCCAGACGGCAAGGGCCCGAGCCGGCTCCAGACAGCGCGCCACATGGTGCAGCACGTTCACCAGGGGGTCGACGGGCTGGCGTCGGCGGACCTCGGCCGGACCTCTGGACCAGTGGGTGCGGAGTCCGGTCGACTCGATCCGACCAGCTTCGGGACGCACCACGACATGAACGGCCTCATCATCGGGCACCCAGAGGCCGAGAAGTCGAGCCGCGCTCACGCACGTGAGGCGCCCGCCGACTCGAAGCGCCGCGGTGATCGCGTCATCGCAGCCGCTCGCGACGATCCATGATCGGCGGATCCGCTGCACAAGCCCGGCGTCGATGGCGGCCGAGATCCGGTGACGGCTGAAGCCGGCGGCGTACAGCTCCGAGGTGTGCGCGGCGCCGCCGCGACCGATGAGTCACTGTTCGAGGAGCATCCGTCCACTCTGACGATGGCGCTGTCCGCGTGGGTGAAGAATGCCGTGATGGGGATGGATCTCGTCAGATCTGGCCGTTGTGCACGAATAGTCGCGCTGCACGAGAACAGGTCAACCGCACGAGATCATGAGGTTTTCATCTGGGGTGGTCCGCGTGTCGTGGAGTTGGTCCCTGTTCCTTTCGTGTCAGGCCGCGTTCGCGGCGGGTTGTGTGGTGAGCCGGGTCAGGGTCTCGGCGGGTGTCGTGTAGCCGAGGCTCTGGTGCCG